>JACNJL010000047.1 GCA_014382585.1 Limisphaerales bacterium
GATCCGCTTTTATTCGCACTCAAACTCACGGCGTTAAGCCTTCGTCTGGATTGATTCTATAAACCTCTATATTTTGATCAAAAATCCCACACTCCATTAACACTGAGATATGGGGAAAACGTTGGGAGAATTGGGTCTCTCAGGGTTTTCTGAATAATCGGTGTGATAGCTGAATTTCCCCGGAAAACGGGGAATTCTATGTTCGTTGGGTTCGATTCCCAAAACACATCGCCTGTTTACGTTCGGCGGCATGGGCGAGGCAAGCGCGTAAATCTTCCTCGGTCAACTCTGGGAAATCAGAAAGTCTTACAGTGTGGCTCATGCAATTGGCCAGTCTAGTACGTCCGCCACGTACGCAGGGGCGCCCGCTGCGTTTGCCCGGCTCGATGGCAATGCGCTCTTTGTAGTCCGACGAGAGGGGAATTGATCACAAGCACATTGGGTTTGCGCGTCACTTCTCCAACTTCTCCAAAAAGGCGCGGCAGCTGAAGGCGACGAACATGGCGAGATCTTTGTCGCCGGGGAGGACGACGGTGGCGGGGGTGTCAGGCGGGCGAATGGTTTCGGCGCGCTTGAGGGCGGCGGCCATGGGCTTGATTCGATTATTGTTTCATATCATCCAGAAACTCTGATTGCGGATTGACTGCAGTCACAAATAACCTGTCGCGTGCGCGGGTGCAGGCTACGTAGAGTAGATGCCTTTCGGTGTTGTAAACATCCTCGAGGTCGGCGGTGTCGGCGACGGTTTCGATGCGTTCCTGAAGCGGGATTACTTCATCATCGCAGGCCATCACCGCCACAGCCCGGAATTCCAGTCCCTTGGCCAGATGCATCGTGCAGATGTTAATGGCGGCTTCTTCGAAGTTCACGGCATCATCCAGCTCACTCCATTTCAAGCTGGCAGATTGAATCGCTTCCTTGGCCCGATTCACCTGTGCAGCGGATCTTACAAAAACACCGATTTCTGACTGGTGAAATCCGTTTGCATCCAATTCTTTCAACCAATGGCCAACAGCGATTATTTCCTCTTCTGCTGTGTCAAACGCGTCGAATTGAGGTTCTGGGCCGTTGAAGACGGAAACGGTTCCGCGGCGGTCTTCGGTGTTTCCATCCACATCTTGAAATTCAGGAGGCAACAATTGGTCGGCTTGTTTTCTAATTTGGTGGGACGTCCGGTAGTTGATGCGCAAGGTATTGGAGCGGCCGCGCACATCCACACCCAGTGCCAGCCAGGAAAATGGCGGTTGAAAGATCCGCTGGCCCAGGTCGCCGGCGAAAAAGAGACTGTTGGACCGGCCGCCACCGAGAGCTGCCAGAAAGCGCAATTGCGGCACGGTTAAATCCTGCGCCTCGTCCACCACGGAAAATTCAAACGGCGCATTGCCCGCTTCTGACAGGTGGTTGGCAAGACGAACAAACAACCCGGCTTGGGTGGTCAGTCCTTCTCCCGCCAGCTTTTTCCGGACCTTTTCGAACATCCCCCAGAGGATGTTCCGTTGGGTTTCGGCCAATCGAGTTTTCCGGCCCAATCGTTGGACGTCACGATAGGCTTCCCACGATTCGATTTGCCAGGCGTCCACCACCTGTTCCCATTCTTCCCAGAGAAATTTCTGGGTGAACCGTGACTCGGTCACTTCATTCGAAGCATCCGAAATCAAGTCCCGGATGCGTTCTCCGTCCGCCAATTCCATCTTTCCCCAGTTGGCCGTTGCGATGCGTTGAGCGATGGAGTCAATCGACTGCACTTCCAATCGCTCAGCAATCCTCGGCTCATTGCCGGCCAAACGTTGCAAGCGGGTCTTCAAGGCAGACGCCAAGGCATTGGAGAAAGTCGTCAGCAACACCCGGGCTTCGGGATTTTTTCGTGCCAAGTAAACCGCGCGGTGCAATGCCACGATTGTTTTGCCCGTGCCGGCCGAGCCCGCCACCCGCGCCGGGCCGTTGTATTCGCGTTCCACCAATAGCCGCTGGGCGGGGTGGAGAAACACCGTCCACTTGTCCCATGGAAACTCCAACGCGCGTTCCAGTTCCTCCTTGTTGCTCATCACGCGGAAACGGCGCTGCGCATCGGGATGATCAAACGGATCCGCATCCGGCGCCATCGGCTCGGGCATCACCGGCTTGCCGCCCACGGCCATTTCCAGCAACGCCTCCGACGCCTCGGGGGGAAGATGATCAGCCAATTCCAGAATCGAATCCTCGTCAGCTTGCCGGATGTCCGCGATCCATTCTTCCGGCACGCCGTAGCCGAGCAATTCCTCCTTCGGTGTGTCCGCAAACAATTTTGGCTTGGGTGGAGCCTCTTGCACGGCTTCCACATAAACGGGGATTGTGATTTCCTTCACCAACTCCCGCACCTCCACAATCTGCGCCGCGCCGGTCTTGGGGTGCTTCTCGACTTTGCGCCGCTCAGCCCAGTGGTAGGCGTCATCGTGATGGCCCACGAAGCAGAGCATCATGCTGGACTCCAATTTGTGAATGATCGCCCGGATGTCCCGGCTGACGCGCACGGACCAGAAATTTTTATCCTTGGATTTATCCAGCCGGTGAAACTTCATCCCCGGGTTGGCCGGATTCAATTGCAAATCAAACGCCGTGGTCTTCACCGCCTTTTGCTCATCACCCGTGAGCTTGGCGAGGCTGTTCTGAAACGTGTCTGCAATGCGGAAATCCATGAGGCTCAACTCAATTCGAGATCATCTAACAATTTGCCCGCGAACTTTGGCAGCACTTTGCCCAAGCGAAGCAACACATCCTGCTCATCTAATCCGCGCTTGGCGGCAATCGCGGCAATTCGGCTCACCACTTGTGAAGGCTCCATGGCATAAAGAACCAGCAAATAATCATCCGGATGCGACACCTCTATTGACCATGGAGCCAATGATGCTTCGGGGAAATCCTTGGTGTTGAAAGTGAGAATCAGGAAGCTACCCGCTCGGACGGCGGCCGCCAGTACATGCCGGTCTTTCTCATCATTGGTCAGCGTGGGCACGATATGTCCGTAATCATCCACTGCCGCTTGAGGAAATGCCTTTCGCAATTCTAATTGAAACGAATCCGCCAACTTTTCGGGCCAGTCCAAGACATCGACATGCACCCCTCTCACTTCGTCCAAAATTTCCGTGGACCAAACCGGCAGATACTGGCGGGGACGCTCGGCGAGCTTCAGCAGCAAATCGCATACCCCAAAATTGGCCAACACACAGGCGTCCAGCACCACCTTGAAGTCAGCCTTCATTATCCGCCGGTATATTCCGATTCATAGCGTCCGGCTTTGTCCACGGTTTCAGCCAAGCCATCCAGCACTCCCCGCCGTTCCTTGTCCCGCTTTGCCTCAAAGGCCAACAGATTCTTGAAGGTCACCCGGCGGTGAGAGCCCACTTTGTGAAAGCCGATCTTCCCCTCTTCCAGCAGGTTCACAAAATGCTGGCGCGACATCCCCAAGTGATCAGCCGCCGCCTGGGTTGTGAAGGTTTCATCTTCCGGGATCATCATGACTGCACGCTGTTCACTCATCAACCGGATTAGCCGCTCAATGTGTTGGAAAAAAACCTCCGGAATCTCCGTGCGATTGCCTTGATCATCGATCAGCGCCACATGGCCTGGCCGGGCAATCGCCGTCACCAATTCTTCGATCACTTCCGGAGACATCAGCGAAGGATCCAATCGGTTGTTTCTATTTGTAATCATAACGGGCAAACCAACCTAGCACACCCTCACCGTACCGCAAGCAAATAATCGCTATAAACGCTAATCCACTTTGAACACCTTCATTACTTCATCTCCCAAGTGGTTGATCACTTTCACGGCGATGCGGCCGGATTCGGGTTTGTCGAAGGGGCGGCTGAGGTCGCTGTTCAGGGTGGCCCAGGCTTCCTCGTTGATCTCTGCTTTTAGCGTGGTTTTCAGTGACTTGTACGGGTCATTGGCGCCGAGGAAATAGGCTTGGCGCACGAAAAAGCTTTCCTCGTTGTAATCCGTGTCGATGAGCCAGCAGGCGATGCCGGCGGCGCTGTCGCTGATCACCTCGCCGGTCTGCGGCTTGAAGACGTCCACGCCGTTGATCTTCACTTAGATTTGGCCATCCTCCGCGTCCTGCACGTCGATGTCCGGCTCGCCGAAGATGACGAAGAGGTTGCCCTTGCCGGTGTTTTTCAAATCCTCCGCCATGTGCAGGTCCGCGTTCATGCGGGCCTTGAGGATGGGCACTTTGCCGAGGCTTTGGAAATCGGATGCGTGGGCGTCGTAGTTGAAGGCGCAGGCGATGAGGGCGTCGAAGCCTGCATCGGCGGCCTCGCGGGCGGCGGCCACCAAATCCGCCCGGGCCACGGTGCCGAATTCCGGGCCGATGAAGATGCCCGCGCGCTTTACCGGCGCATTCTCCGAGTCGCTCTCCGTGTAGCGGCCCTCCGCGCAGATGTAATCGCCCGGCCAACCGTTCAACGAAGTGAAATCCAGCTTGTCCTCCTTGTGCGCCTGCTGCACGCCGGCCATTTTCAGGTTCTCCAAAATGATCGCCGCGAAGTCGCGCGCCGCGCCAAAGCCCAGCTTGTCCTCGGCCAGATTGCCGTCGATCAATTCATCCTCCTCATTCACACCCAAGACGCGGTGGGGCGAAAGGCTCTCCACCGTGAACGGCCCGGCCACGCGCACCTTGGATTTGTCCTCGTACGGCTTGTCGTAGAGATGCTCGAAATCCGCCTTGGCCGCGATGGAGGCATCGATCTCCTGCTGCCGGGCGATGCGTTGCTGCCACCATTGTTCGTGCGTTGCCTTGGCCGCGCTTGGCCAAGCGGTATCGGCTTCCCGTGGGATTTCCCATTCCTGCCAGCATTCGCCCAGCGCTTGGTTGAGCTGTTCGCGGAGCGGCTGGAGCGTCTCCTGAAACTTGTCCCAGATCACGTCGATCTCGGCGTTGTTGGCGATGGATTTGAGCGTGATGTGCGGCACGCGATCGTAAACGAATCCCTGCCGCACGAGGCCGTGCGTGGCCGCTTCGGACGGAGCAGAGCGGCTGACTTCGGCTTCCTTCGCTTGCCCTTCGCGGCTGTCGGCCAGCAGGTAGTACGGATAGCGAGCGCCCATGATGCGAGCGCGGGCCAGCGCCAGCGCGACACGCGACGTATCGATCGTGATCCACCGCCGGCCCCATTGTTCGGCGACGTAAGCGGTCGTGCCGGAGCCGCAAGTTGGATCGAGAACCAAGTCGCCGGGATCGGTCGCCATCAGCAAGCAACGCGCCACCAGTCGCGGTGATGTTTCCACGACGTACCGTTTGTCTGTCGCTCCGCCGAGGTCATCCCAAATGTTGTGGATGGCGTATGCTGCGAAGTCGTCGATCCGTCGGAGATAACGGATGGAACTCTTGAGTGGCATGACTCGCCCGGCAGACTTCAGGCGTTCCATTCCCGCTTCGCTCGTTTTCCACCGCGTTTGCATCGTCGGGCGATAAGTCTTTGCCGCAACTTCAACAGGAAACCACGACGCGGCACCTTCGCCCTTTTCTCGTCCCATGCTCGCCGACTGAAGATCGGAAGATGTGTAAAACACTTCTCCGGTTTTCAACGGCGTAATTCCAGACTTTTCTTCCTTCGTTGCTGGACGCCGCGAACCGTCCGACAGCAAAACGCCGGAGTAGTGACTTACGCCGTCCTGACCTACGACTTTTTCGTGATACAGTTGGCGATACTTGGTCGCTTCCCGTCTCTTGGCAAACCATAGAACATAGTCTGCCACGCCTGATAAGTAGTCGTTGGTAGACGACGTCGTTTTCGAGACGGAAATCAGAGAAATGAAATTGTCTTCCCCGAAGATTTCATCCATTAGTGCTCGCACTCGATGGACGTTTTCGTCCCCAATTTGCACAAACACCGATCCTTGATCTGAAAGCAAATCCCTCGAGGCAGTCAGCCGATCGCGGAGATACGTCAGATACGAGTGAATCCCATCTCGCCACGTATCGCGAAACGCCTTGACCTGTTCCGGCTCGCGGGTGATGTGATCGGCCTTGCCGTCCTTCACGTCGCGGCTGGTCGTGGACCACTGGAAGTTGCTGTTGAACTTGATGCCGTAGGGCGGGTCGATGTAGATGCACTGGACGCGTCCTCTGAGGCCTTCGCGTTCGGCCAGCGACGCCATCACTTGCAGGCTGTCGCCCAGAATCATGCGGTTCGTCCAGTTCTGATCGTGCTGGTAAAACTCGGTCTGGGCGGCCTCATCGGGCGCGCCATTGAAATCGGAGAAGAGATCGATCTGCGCCTCGGCGGCGTGTTCGCCGGCCTCGGTGCGCCGCAGGAGGTCGTCGATGAGCACCTTGGGGTGGACCTTTTCCTGAATGTAAAGCGGCGGCGCCGGCACGACGAGGTCGCTCCAATCCTGCAAATCCTTCCCGCGCCAAACCAGCTGCGGATCCAAATCCCGATTCCGCCGCTCGAAAGCCACCTGCAACGGATCCCGATCCTGATCCTTTAGCATCGCCTCATACTCGGCAGTGGGAATGTTGCGCCGAGTGGCCTCCTCGTGCTTGAAGGTGGCTATCTTCTTCTTTTTGGTTTTCTTTTTGGGCATAGGAATTGTGGCGGTTTAGGAGCCGAGTGAATCAGGATTTTTCAGGGATTTCTTTTCCTCGGAGACCAGCCGCCGTTCGACTTTTTTGACGTCTTCCGATGGGGGCAGTTTCTCAGGCCGAATACCACGATTGATGAGGGTGTCACGAACAGCCTTATTGTTGGTGATGTGCTCGGAGGAAATGGCGGCCTCGGCCGTGAGTCCGCGTTCCGTTGAGTTGAAAATGGTGATCTCGGTTGCGAAATCCTTGGCCTTGAGAATGATGGTGGGGGCAAAGTCCGCCAACGGTCGGCTGGCGGGCACGTTCCACTGTGATTTCATTTCCTGAGTAGTATTGCCGAAAAGAGCCTGATCGCCCTTGCTTCGGATAAGCCCAAAATTGCGATCTGCTCCGGTTTGCTCGTAAATAATTTTTGAGAGTTCCTTTTCCGTATTGGTGAGTTTCTTTCTGGCGTGGACTCGCTCTGTTTCGAGCATTTTCTGCTCAATGATCTCAGCTTTTCGGGTCTGGATGGCAAAATAGGTCTGTGCAAAGGCGATTTCCGGCTTCTTGGGATCACCGTTTTGGGCCACCAAGTAGCAGGCATATCGGGTGAGCATGATGTCATCGATCTCCCGCTGACTGCCGGAGCCGAGATCGACCATTTTCCTGACGTCAGGAAAATGGTCTATTACCTCATGACCTGACACCTCACAGGCAGTTTTTGCCTTGAAAACAACATTTTGAAAATTCTCCCATTTGGAGTACCCCAGCAGATGCTGTAAATCGCGGGCGAGCCAAAATTCGACTCCGTTTTCCGTTTTTTGGGCATGACCCTCAAAAGTGCTTGTGAGAGTTCGGATGATTTCTGATTTCATAAAGTGTTCTCCTTTTCCTGTATTGTGGCTGATTCCACCATCTTCTCGAACTCCGCCTCCACGCGGGCCTCGAAATCGGACTGGATTTCGTAGACGTCGGTGAACTCGGCGAAGGCCCAGCGGCCGTATTTTTGGTGGTTGTTCACGCCGGGAATCCAGTAGGTGTCCATGGTGGATTTCTTTTCGCGGGCGTCTTCCTGCCGGTAGCCCTTGATTTCCACGATGAGGTTGAGGGGATCGTCCGTGCCTTGGCCGTCATCCACCTGCACGATGAAGTCGGGCCGGTAGATGCGGTTTTCGCCTAGCCTGACCTATTCATCCCGAGGCAATTGTCGGGCAGTTGATGTTGGAATGCGGAGC
>JACNJL010000048.1 GCA_014382585.1 Limisphaerales bacterium
CGTCGCCATTCCAATCCGCCACCGCAATCTGCGTGATGCCGCTGAGGCAGGGGAAGCGGCGCGGACTGGCAAACGTGCCGCGCTCGGTTTGTGTTTGCAGCACCAGTTGGCTGCCCTCCGGATCGGCATAAATCAAATCTGTGCGGCCATCGCCATCCACATCCGCCCACGCGCGACCGCGTTTGTTCTTGGCAGTTTTGGGCAGAGCAAGCAGCTCGAGCTGGCCGCGCCTCAATTCGCCCGCCAACGCTTTGGGCGCGGTTGTGGCCAGATGATGCACGCTCACGCGGCCGGATTGTTGGGCAATGGAAATCAACTCCGCGCGGCCATCGGCATCCAAATCTTCCGCGTGAAAGCTGCGCAGCCTGGGCATTCGAAACTGCAGCTCCGGCCCGAGTTGCCCGTCTTTGCCCTGCAATCGAAACCGAAACGGCACGGTGCTCTGCCAATTCATCAACGCCAAGTCACTGCGCCGGTCGCCATCGAGGTCCACCACCTGAAACGCCTTCACGCTGTCCGCCAGCGGGAGGCTCACTGGTTTGCCCAGCGCGCCCTTGGCGTCCTGATACAGCACGTATAATTTTGATTCGCCCAGCAACAATAAATCCGTGCGGCCATCGCCGTTGAGGTCGCCCGTGCCCAGTGCGTTGGCGCTCAGTTGCCCGTCGCGCAGCGTCCACCGCTTCGGTGTGCCCCAGCCTTTGGCCTCGCGAAATTGGACCAGCAATTCCTTCGGCTCGCCGTAGTAGGCTAGGTCCGGCTTTTTGTCGCCATTCAAATCTGCCACCACCAAACTGGAAATGCGTTTCTCTGACGGGATGGATTCAATCCGAAACCGTGCATCTGGCGGCAGTGCATTGGCGGCGTCTTCCGTGGGCGTCGTGGGTTTTTCGCCCGGGCGATTGTAAAGCAGCGTGATTTTACTGCGCGGATTGTTGACCAAAACCAAATCGCGGCGCCCATCGCCATCAAGATCCGCTTGGCAAAGATTATCAATCCCTCGCCCGACCGGAAAAATTTCCGGCCCCAAAAAACCAAACCGTTCTGCCGCCGAAGGTGCATCAGCCGCCACAATCGTGGTCGCCGTAAAGAGAGCCAAAAGTAGTGTGCGCATAATTTACAGGTGAAGGAGAATGATGGGCGGGTTCATACCACTTGGCCAGATAAATTGAACCGCCTTGGCGGTTCAAAAATCATTCCCCAATTAAATGCACCGTCACTTTCCGGTGATGGCCGGCGTGGCGGTGTTCCCATAAATAAATTCCCTGCCACGTGCCGAGCGCCAAGCGGCTGCCGGTGATGGGGATGGAAAGATTCACCGCCGTCAACGCCGTGCGGACGTGGGCGGGCATATCGTCGGGGCCTTCGTAATCGTGCTCGAACATCGGATCGCCATCGGGACACACGCGGGCCATAAAGCGTTCCAAATCCCGCCGCACGCCGGGGTCGGCATTTTCCTGAATTAACAGCGACGCGCTGGTGTGCTGCAAATGCATCGTCGCCAAGCCTTCGGCAAAGCCGGTTTCTGAAACCAACGATTCCACTTCACCGGTGATTTCGTGAAACTCACGGCCCGTGGTCGGCACGGTAAGTGTGTGCGTGTGTTGTGATAGCATTGAATGGGTTTGCCTTGGAAGTTGCCGAAAGGCAAGCCGCGAGGACGGAGGTGGGCCGCCCTCGCGACTTTTAGGTGGAGTGAAACCGACCGGGGTGGAGGGCGTTCGCCGCCCAAGGAGGATCGATTTCCGCCGGTTCAAACCGCCAGGAGGAGAAGTAGGCGTCGGCGCTTTGGGCGTCGGTGGAACTATTCGCGCTTAATTCCCGTAAGAGGAAACTCAAGATGGGCGTGCGCGTATTCCATTGCGGCAGGTGCTCGAACTCCGCGATGGTGTACACCTCACCTTCTCTCGGCACGTTGGAGGTCCAATCCCAAATCGCGCCGGAAAAGTTGTCGTTGGTGCAAATCACCCGTTGCCCTGCATACCACATTTCCATTCTCCTTAATTCAACGTAAGCCGGATTGAAGGATCGCGCTTGGAAAGTTGCTAACCGAGTGTGAAAAAAGGTTGAGGCCAAGGTGGCGATTCAAAAAAAGACGGCCCGTAGGCCGCCTTGTAAATTCCAGGTTTTGAATGCTGTCTCCGGATTAAATTCCTTTATCAATCATCAGCTTCAGCAGATCGCCGACGCGATTGGAGTAGCCCCATTCGTTGTCGTACCAGCTGACGACTTTGAAGAAGTTTTCATTTAACTCCATTCCCGCGCCTTGATCGAAGATGCTCGAATTGGGGCAGTGGATGAAGTCAGTGCTCACCACTTCGTCTTCGGTGTAGCCGAGAATGTCCTTGAGATAAGTCTCGCTGGCATTTTTCATAGCGGCGGAAATCTCGGCGTAGCTGGTGCTCTTCTCGGTTTTGAATGTGAGATCCACCACGCTCGCCGTCGGCGTGGGCACGCGGAAGGCCATCCCGCTTAATTTACCTTTCACCTCAGGGCAAACGAGGCTCACCGCTTTGGCGGCGCCGGTGCTGGCGGGGATGATGTTGATGGCGGCGGCGCGGCCATCGCGCCATGCTTTGCGGCTGGGACCGTCCACGGTTTTTTGTGTGGCGGTGTAGGCGTGGATGGTGGTCATCAACCCCTCTGCAATGCCGAAGCCTTCTTTGAGCAATACGTGCACCACGGGCGCGAGGCAGTTGGTGGTGCAGCTGGCGTTGGAAACGATGTGATGATTTTGCGCGTCGTATTGGTCATCGTTCACGCCCATCACGACGGTTAAATCTTCGCCCTTCGCGGGGGCACTGATGATGACTTTTTTCGCGCCGGCCTCGAGGTGGCCTTTGGATTTCTCAGCATCGGTGAAGAGGCCGGTGGATTCGATGACGACATCGACGCCCAGCTCTTTCCACGGCAGTTCGGCGGGAGTGCGGGCACTGACGACTTTCATTTCATCGCCATTGACGACCAGCGTGTCATCGCCTTGATGGGTGACCTCGCCGGGGAACGTGCCTTGCGCTGAATCGTATTTAACAAGGTAGGCGAGATTATCCGCCGGGACGATATCGCCCACTGCGACGACGTCGATCGCCGTGCCCACGAGTCCCTGTTCCACCATCGCGCGGTAAGCCAACCGGCCAATCCGCCCGAAACCATTAATTGCAACTTTGATAGCCATAGTAATTTCCGCTTCTTAAAAATGCGGGCCGCGCATCATAGCGATGGCGGCTGCGGCGTCAAGAGCGGAGTCCAGCGACCTCGACATCCCCGCACCGGTGCGTTATTCTCTCGCCGATGCCACTGCTGGAAATCAGCGATCTCAATAAATGCTACCGCACCCCCGAAGGCGAAACGCAAACGGTGCTGGATGTGCCGACGTTTTCCCTCAAGACCGGCCAACAAATCGCTCTGCGCGGGGTCAGCGGCACGGGTAAAACCACCTTGCTCAATTGCATCGCCGGCATTCTGAGCCCCACGAGCGGCACCGTGCGGCTTGATGGCCGCGATATGGCCGCCGCCAGCGAGCCCCATCGCGACGCCCTCCGCGCGCGATGCATCGGCTACATTTTTCAAACTTTTAACCTTTTGCAAGGCTATACCTGTATGGAAAATGTTTTGCTCGGGATGAGTTTTGGCCGAGGGCCGGACACCGATGCTGCGCGCGGCTTGCTTGATCGCGTGGGGCTCAGCCATCGCTTGCATCATCGTCCCGGTCAACTTTCTGTGGGCCAACAGCAACGCGTGGCTGTGGCGCGCGCGTTGGCCAACCAGCCGCTGCTTGTGTTGGCCGATGAACCGACGGGAAATCTTGATCCGCACAACGCGCGCGAGGCATTGCAGCTCATCCGCGAAGTGTGCGAGGAAAGCAGCGCGGCATTGTTGATAGTGAGCCACGATCCATTGGTTCTCGAACAATTTGAAGATTCCCAGGATTTGGCAAAGTTGAACCGCGCCGCGCAGGAGGTGGCCGTATGACGTGGTGGATGATCATCCGCAACAGCCTGCGCCAGCACGCGTTGTCTACGATCATTACCGCCACGAGCATCGGCCTCGGTTGCGGTTTGTTGATGGCGGTGTGGGTGGTGAACTTCCAATCGCAGCGCGCCTTTCGGAATGTCACCGGCGGATTCGATGCCATCCTCGGCCCGCGGGGGTCGCAAACGCAATTGGTGCTGAATAGCTTGTTTCATATGGACGCCTCGCCCGGGCTCATCAACCGCGCCGATTACGAGACATTCCGCAAAAGCTACAAACGCTTTTACCGCAACGCCGTGCCGATTGCCGTGGGCGATAATTTCCAGGGCTATCGCATTGTGGGCACCACGCACGATTTGTTTGCCGCCGAGCATTCGCCGGGCGAGCCTTACGCGTTGGCGGTGGGCGATTATTTTATCCGGAACGACAAGCAATGGAACAAGGAAGCGGTGATCGGCGACACCGTGGCACGCAAACTCGGCTGGCGCGTGAACCAAAAATTCAATCCGTATCACGGCCTCAACTTTGCCGAAGGCCAGCAGCCGCACAAAGATGAGTACACCGTGGTGGGCATTCTGCGCCCCACCGGCACGCCGGCTGACAAAGTGATTTGGATTCCCATCGAGGGCCTGCAGCAGATGGACGGACACGACGCGCAATACGCCGGCGACGTTAGCGCCGTACTCATCCAGCTCAGCACCAACACCACCGCGCGCGCTTTCGGGATGAACACCCTCGACAGCATTTACAACAAAGGCACCGACCACCTCACGTTTGTGAAATCCACCGCCGACGTCGTGGCGCGATTGTTCGACCGACTCGGTTGGGCGGAAAAAGTGTTGCGTTGGGTCGCGCTGCTCGTGGCCGTGGTGGCGGCGGGTTCCGTGCTGGCGAGTATATATAATACGATGAATGAACGCCGCCGCGAGTTTGCCATTCTGCGCGCGTTGGGCGCGGGACGCGGCACGGTGTTTGGCGTCATTGTGCTGGAGAGCGCCACCATCGCCGCGCTCGGCGCAGTGATTGGCTTCGCCGTGTACGCCGGAATTATGGCCGCCGCCGAAAACATTCTGCGAAATGAAATCGGCGTCACCCTCCATCCCTTCGAGCAACACCCCGTGATGCTCATTGTGCCGGTGGGGCTGATTGTGCTCGGCGCAGTCGTGGGCATCATCCCCGCCCTCAAAGCCTACCGCACCGACGTAGCCGAAAACCTCATCCCACAAAGCTAAGATAATGATGCTCAAACATTTCGTGTCCCTGCCCATATTGATCCTCGCCGCCGCGCTCGGTTGCGGCGATAGCCACAATCACGATCACGCGGGCCACAACCACAACCACGGTGAAGGCGATGCTCACGGCCACGCCGCCCCGCACGGCGGCGTGTTGGTAAATGTGGAAAATGAATTTTGTCACCTCGAATTTGTGCTCGAGCCGGGCACCGACCGTCTGCAACTGCACGCGATGCGCTTTCATCCCCGCGAATCACCGTTGAAATTTTTTATGGAAAAAATCGAGGCCACTGCCAAAGTCGGCGAGGCTGAGAAAACCATCATTTTCAAACCCACGGAGCTCGATGGTGTGACCGCCACCACCCAACCCACCTCCCTCTACGTCGCCCAAATCGATTGGATAAACGACACCCCCACCTTCACTGGCACCCTCACCGAACTAAAAATCGAAGGCAAATCCCTCACAAAAATAACTTTCCATCTCGCCAAAAAGGAGTAGATTGTTGGTAATGAAACTTTGGCAGGGCATCAGTGTAATGGCGTTGGTGGGGTTGGCCGGTTGCGGCCAGCAAACGCAGGTTCGATCCAACGTGATCGTGCAACGCGGCGAGGCCGTGATGCGCGTGGCGGCTGCGCCGGAGCAACCGTTTATTCAGGAATTACCCCAGCCGCCCGCGGTGGCCAAGCCCGTCGAGCCGCTCATCGCCAAGGTGGAGCCCAATGAGCCCGCGCAAAAACCCGAGGCCGGCAAGCCCGCGCCGACGCCGGCGGAATTGGTGCAGTCCGAAAACGCGATGATCGGCGATTATTCCCTCATCAGTTTCGACAAGCTCGCCTCGTTCGCCTACGAAGTGCCCGATGATCCCATCACTGATCCCAAGGCCAAAGCGATCATTGAGAAAAATATCATCCCCAAAGTTGTCACCGATTTTCACAAAAAGAAAATCGCGCTTAAGGGATACATGCTCCCGCTCAAGGTGGAAGGCGGCAAGATCACCGAGATGCTCATTATGCGCGATCAATCGATGTGCTGCTACGGCACGGTACCCAAGATTAACGAATGGGTGAGCGTGCGTATGCCCGAGGGCAAAGGCGTGAAGCCGATCATGGACGTGCCCATCACCATTTTCGGTACGCTCAAAGTCGGCGAAGTGCTGGAGAACGGCTATCTCGTCGGCATCTATGAATTGGACGGCGACCGCCTTGGCGGCCCGATTGATTTATAGATTGTAATCAATCAATTCGCCAAACCCGCACATCATCCACCGCAATCGGTTTGCCGGAAAATGGCTGACCCCAAACAGTGGCGCGGCCGGGGAGGGGTTCCACATTTTCCATCCACGCGAGTTGCCAATCATTTGGCTCCAGTTCGCTGCTGTGCCACACCTTGGCATTCACGCTCCATTTCAATCCGGGCATTGGTTGGATTTGCAAAGCTATGTGCGTCCAATCGCCGGGTACCCACGTGTGTTTCACCTCGTGCACGGGCAGGTCATTGCGGAATAATTTCAGCTTCATTTGCCCGGGGCTGACCATCACGCGATACCCGCCAATGCCGTTGAGCCCCAAACCAAATTCCGGTAACTGTCGTCCTTCCGCTTTGGCTTGAAACCGCGCGGCCACGCGCAAGTTATCCGGCAGCGCCGGGCCAAACATCACCCCGTGCAATCCCAGTGGCTTGGCTGGCAACTGCAGCGCGCCGTTGGTGACGGTGACTTCGCCGTTGAGTACAATCCAGTTTTCAGGCAGCGCGGTGGACTGGAAATTTGCCTGCACCAACGGCGTCAAATTCGTGTCCGCACGCGGCGGCATCACGCATGCAGAAATGAACACAGCGAATAATGGAAAAAAAATCAAACGCGTCATTGCCGGAGTGTAATCATTCATCACTCGTGGCGCAATGCCGGCAATAATTTTCCACGCAGGGCGGCGGCTGAGGCGAGCCATGTCCAAAGCAGTCCACTCAGCAAGATGCCGCCCACCGTCCACGCCAGTAATTCGAGCGGCATGCCTTGGCCGGGGGCGCTCAAGGTCGGCCAAACCGCGACGGCTGCGCTGATGATGCCCGCGGCCAAGCCCAAAATTAACAGCCCGCCGTGCTCGGCCAGCACCAGCCAATGCAGCGCGGATTTGCGGAAGCCGATCGCTTGCAGCAGCGCCAGTTCTCCGCGCCGTTCCAAAACATTGCGCAGTACCACCACGCCGAGGCCCGCGCTGCCGAGTAGGAGGGCCAGGCCGCCGAGTGCTTGGAAAATATCGAGGTAGGTGTTTTGCACTTGGCTAAATTCCGCCAAGCGCCGCGTGGCGGGCGTCAGCTCGAGACCGTAATCTTCCAGCGCAAAATTCAGTGCGGCAGCGGTAGCTTTGGGGTCGGCTGAATCGATCAGGAACACGCGATATCCACTGGCGGATGGGAAGTGTTTCACGAAGTGTTTTTCAGAAATGATGAGATCGCCCTGCAGCACGGAGTTGGCGAGGAACCCGGCGATACGGATTTTAAATGTGCCACCGGATTCGTCAGGGTAATCGATGACATCGCCCACTCTCACGTGCAGCATCCACATGCCGGTATTCATATCCACAATGGCGGGCACGGCGTCACGTTCGGTTTCATCAAGCACTTTCCAGCCGGTGCCCTGGGCGAAGGTGAACGCCTTTTTATCCGCCAGTGCTTTTGGATTCACACCGAGCAGGCGCGGTTCGCGGGTTTGATTGAGGTTGAGGCAGCTTGCATCGTCACCCGCGCGCACTCGGAACTGAACCAGATTAACCTCACCATCAAGCGCCATTTTCTCGCGGCCTTTTTGGGTGTTGAGATCGTATAACACCGGCACATCACTCTGGCCGAATAACGCAAAGCCGCCTGTGCCGCCCCACCGTTCGTTCGCGCCTTCGTTCGGATCAAGCCGGAACGCGCCCACGGCGATCAGCAAAAATACGCCGCACGCCAGCAGCCCGATGCATGCAAGACTGCGTCCGCGCCGCCGCGCGCTGCCACGCCAACCCATTGCGCCCAACGAGGCAAACGAAGCAAGGGAGGAGCCACCGCCCGCCGCCAGTTTTCCTAACCACACGTGGCACACGCACAGGCCACTGATGAGCAGCAGCATCCCCGCGCCAAAAAATCCGCCCGCCTTCATTTGCCCCTGCGCATCCTTCATCGCAAATCCAAGCGCAATCGCGCCCACGGCACAGATGATCGCGGTGATGATGGCTTTGCTGCCCGCTGTAGTCGCAGAGGGTTGGGCGGGGGCACCTTGCAACAAGGCAATGGCGTTGGCGCGGCTGAGCTTGCGGACGGTCAGCCAAATGGTAAACAGCGCGACAAACAACCCGCCGAGGACGCCGTACAATACCGTGAGCGGTTTGGCGTGGTAAACCAAACTGCCGTTGCCGATGGCGCCGCCCCATTCAGAGTTGAGAAGGTGGACCAGTGCTTGCGTGTAGCCCAGGCCCGCCCAAGCGCCGAGCGCCGCGCCGATGAGCGCGAGCACGAGGCCTTCGGTGAGGAGGAGGTTGCGGACGGTTTTGCCGGTAAAACCGATGGCGAGGAGGGTGCCGATTTGCGGGGCACGTTGTTCCACGCCAAAGACAAAAAGGAGGCCCATCAAAATGAGCGCGGCGAGGACGAGGAAAAAACTGAGGCCGATGAACAGGCCGCCAAAATCGCTGGCGGATTGGCCGGTGATGGCCTCGGTGCGTACGTCGCGGAACACAAGGCCGATGTCGGCGGGATTGAGTTTTTCCTGAAGCGCGGATTCAATTTGGGCGCGTTTTCCTTTGGCGAACGTGTAACGCACCGTGGTGGCTTCGCCGTAGCGATTGGCCCAGAGTTTTTGCGCGGTGGCCAATGCGATGAAGGCTTTGGGCGTGCCGCGATGTTGTTTCCAATAATCTTCATCCTGATCGCGGATGCGGCTGGAATAAAAATCAATGCCGGGATTCCAATCGCGCAGATTATCTTTGTCAACGATGCCGGGAAATTTGGGCATCAGTTCGCGCCAGCCGGGCTCCTCTGTGGGCACGATGCCGGTGACGGTGAAGGTGTGCAGGTGCTCCTCGAGTTGCCGATTAAGGCCGAGCACGAAATAATCCATTTCGATTTTGTCGCCGGCCTTCGCGCCGAGGTCGTCCGCGAGCCATTGAGTGATGAGTATTTCATCACCGGTGGGCGTGTGTTCAAAAAAACCATCGCTCACGCCGGTAATCATCGAGTACGGAACGGCGTTGGTGCCGAGGCGAAATTCATTGGCGATGTAGGTGAGTGCCGTTTGGGTATCGGAGGTGGCTTTTAGCGTGTTCGCATCGAGGAAAATTCGGTCGGTACGCAGGTCGATGACGCCGTTGGTTTCGTTTTCCAGCAGCTCTAATTCAGCGTCCGCCAAACGCCATTCCGTTTTCAATGTTGCATTGGCTGATTGCACCAATTCCTTCGTTGGCTTTGGGCCACTCGCTAACATCGCGTTGGCGCGCCCGTCCAGTTCGGCTTTGTTTTGCAACCACGCGAGCGGCACGAACACGTTAAACGGTGGCACGGCGCCGGGGCGCAGGCTGAAGTTGGCCAGCTCGGAATTTGCACTGGTTACTTTGGCGACGGTGAGGCGCAGGCGCACTGTGAGATCTTCCGTCACCGAGAGCGGCGCGTCGCGGGGAAGCACGCTGGGCTTGGCGATGCGCAGGCGGAATTCATCACCGGCCTTGAGGCCGAGCTGGGCGGCGAGGCGCGGGTTGATGAGCGCTTCACCATCTTTCATCGGCGGCGGAAGATTCGCTTTGAGCATCGCGTGTTTCCAAAACGATTTGTCGATGCCGATGAGTTGGATTTGGTTGGCGCGCGTTTTTGTCGCGCCTGATTCATCCTCGGCAAATCCTGCGGCTCCGAGCATCAGGACGGGGGCGAAATGAGTTGGGTTATCCAGTTCGATTGCTTTCGCGAGGTCCGCACGGAAAAAACGGTCGTGCTGGACCGTTGCTGCCTGAATGTAGCCGAGGCGTTGCTCGGCCTGAATTTGCAGCGTTCGTTTTACTGAATCCCCCACCACCAGCGAGCCGGTGAGCACGGCGCCGGCTACGATGGCCCCGAGCAGGGTGCCAAGGTGCGAGCGTGCGTGGTGCGCAAAGCTGTTAAAAATAAGTCGGCAGCGGGTCATTATTTAATTTGGCCCTCGTTGAGTTCCACGGTGCGAGTCATTTGGGCGGCGAGTGTTTCGGAGTGGGTAACGGTGATGAGGGTGACGTTTTCCTCGGTATTCAATTCCACGAGCAACTGGCCGAGTTGATCAGCGGTGGCTTGGTCGAGGGCGCCGGTGGGTTCATCGGCGAGGAGCAATTGAGGCTCGTTGATGAGCGCGCGCACCACAGCCACGCGCTGGCGTTCGCCACCGGAAAGTTGGCCGGGTCGGTGCGAAAGCCGTTCGGCAAGGCCCACGCGGTCAAGCAGGCGGCCAGCGCGATCTTCATCATCTTCGGTGGTGCGTCCGTGGGCGAGCGTGGGTACGAGTACGTTTTCCATCACGGTGCATTGCGGCAGCAAATGGTGGCTTTGGAAAACGAACCCCATCTCGCGATTGCGCAAAATGGCTAATTCGTCCGCGTCCAGTTCACCGAGGTTGCGGCCATCGAATGCGATGGTGCCGTCGGTCGGTTGGTCGAGCGTGCCGATGAGGTTGAGCAGCGTGCTTTTGCCGCAACCGGAAGGGCCAACGATGGCGATGGATTCGCCGCCCGCTACTTCCATCGACAAGTTCCGCAACACTTGGAGCGGTTCACCGGCGTCGGCAGAGGGGAATTCGCGGGAAATATTTTTTAGCTGCAGCAGAGGAGTATCGTTGGGCATGGGTTATTCTTTAATCCAGCGTTTGGCTTTGAGCTCGAAGCGGGGGAGGGTTTCGGGTGCGACGGTTTCCACGGGGATGCGGAGGTTGAGTTGGGTGCGGAGGGTGTCGGTGATTTGTTCGGCGAGGGTGGAGGCGTTGGCCTCGGGTTTGGGTTCGATGCGGAGGCGGAGTTCGGCCATTTCGGTTTTCTGGGAAATAATGACTTGATATTCGGCGACGCCATCGAAGGGGCGGAGGATGTGCTCGAAGGCGCTGGGGTAAATATTGACGCCGCGAATGATGACCATATCGTCCGCGCGACCAAGAATGCCGCCGCGCAGAATGAGGGCGTCGCCGTGGGTCTCGGGGCGCACGAGGTCGCCGGTGCGATAGCGGAGCAACGGCATCGCGGTGCGGGTGAGGGGGGTGAGGATGAGTTCGCCTTCTTCGCCGTTGGCGACGGGCGCGTGGGTTTCGGGATGGACGATTTCGGCGAGGTAAGCGGCGTCGATGATTTGCAGATTATTTTTTTCACGAGGCCACTCGTGGGTGACGGGGCCGACTTCGGTCATGCCGTGATGATCAAACACTTTGGCGTTGGGCCACGCGCTTTCGATGCGTTCGCGCGTGGCGGGAATGCTCCCGCCCGGTTCACCGGCGACGACAATGGTTTTCAGCTTGGACTGCGATAGATCGATGCTTTCCTGCGCAGCTACTTCGGCAAGCCGCAGGGCGTAAGTGGGCGTGCAGCAGAGCAGGGAGATTTCGTTTTCCAACAGAATGCGCAGGCGCGTGGTGCTGGTGAGGCCGCCGCCGGGGAAGCAGAGGCAACCCATTTGCGCGGCGGCTTCGTAGGCCATCCAGAAGCCAATGAAGGGGCCAAAGGAAAATGCGAACAGCGCGCGGTCGCCGGACGTGATGCCGGCGGCACGGTAAACTGTTTGCCAACTCTCGAGCATACTTTGCCAGCTTTCAGGTGTGTCCAGCCAACGCAGTGGCGTGCCGGTGGTGCCGCTGGTTTGGTGAATGCGGGTGTAGTGCTCGAGTGGAAAAGTGAGGTTGCTGCCGTAAGGTGCGTGGGCGGCTTGGTCGGTGACGAGTTCGTCTTTGGTAGTGAATGGGCAGCGCTCGGCAAAGTCTTCGAGGCTGGCGATGGAATCATCGATGTCCGCCGCCGCGAGTTTTTTTTCGTAAAACGCATTGGCGGGGCGCACCGCGCGGATGAGGTCGCGCAGTTGCTCGAGTTGTCGGGCACGGATGGTTTTCCGACTGGTTGATGGCGCATTGGCCATGGTGATTAATTGGCTTTCTCGGTGGCGACGGGCTTTTCCGTGGGCGGTGGTTTGGGCGGATTTTGGGTGACGAGATAACCGCCCAGCGCGGCGAGGCAAATGCCGATAATGAAAGGGGGTTTCACAAATGCCCAGTTGCCTTCCTTGGTGGTGTTTACGATGGCGTTCACGATGGGCGCGCCAGCGAAGATGATGGACATCACAATGGGAACATAAATCGGCGGATTTGGTGACGCACCGAAAGCGAGCAACACGCCGAGCGCGCCAATCGCGCCGAGGATGCCGGCGATGAGTGACCACTTCAGGCCTTTCGCCGGGTAAGCCCAAAATTCAATCGGGCCGCCTTTGAGTTTCAAAAGAATCAGCGGCGCAATGACCGCCGTGAGAAAATAAGCGAGGCCCACCCAAAGAAACGCCATGATGCGGCCGTGTTCTTTGTTTTCCATGCTGGTGGAGCCGGTGTGCATGCACACGCCGTAGACGCCCCAGCAGGCGACGGTGAGAAGGGCCCATGCGTACCATGGGATACCAGATGCGGTGGTGGTTGCTGCCATTTTTTTTTGTGACTTTCTATTTTGGGTTGGTTTGCTCAAACGTTAATGATCAATTTATCCTCGGGCGCGGCCTCGATGAGGGAGGCAATTTCGGGCGGGATGTTGGCGGCTTTCATTTCGCCGGCTTCGTTGCGGCGAACACAGACGATAGTGAATCCGCCGCGGCCGACTTCGGTTCCATTAGCACAAAAACGAAATTGGTATCGGATGGATTTGCTGGTGATGGCTTCCACGAGCAATTGGATTTCCACTTGATCCTCAAACTTCAGCGGCTTTTTAAAATCGCAGTGGCAATGCACACGTGGCCAGCCGACATCGAGTTCGGAATCCACAATCGAGCGGCCGAGTGAACGAAAGAACGCGTGCTCCGCGTGTTCCATGTAGCGGAAATAATTCGCGAAATGGACAATCCCGGCCGCGTCGGTTTCGCTAAACTCAACGCGGCGAGTGATATTGAATTCGTGTGCCATTATGCTTCCGTGGGATTGGGGGTTAACTCGCCAAACGCCGCCGCGATCTCGGTAGCCTTGCGTTTGACAGAAAAATTTTCGCGGACGGCCTCTCTCGCTTTGAGGCCGAGGGCTTTGGCTTCAGTTGGATTGTGCAGCATTTTTTCGATGGCGTTGGCGAGGCTTTCGGGCCCGTCGTGACGATAGCACACACCGCCGCCGGTGGCTTCCACCAATTCCGGAAAAGACGCGCAGTGCGGCTGCACCACCGGCACGCCCGCAGCCATCGCTTCGATGACATAAAATCCAAAGGACTCGCCAAACTGCGCGGGCACCGAAAGCACGGAGAGCGATTTTAGAAAATCCAGTTTCGCTTCGCGGCTGAGGTTGGGGTGAAATTCCACATCCCCCAACAACGCCTTGGCGTGCAGTCGCGCGCGCATGCGTTCGACAAACGGTTCGTCCATCGGTCGGCAGCCGCCGCCAATTTTGAGGCGTAACTGCGGAATGGAATTATTGGCCTTGAGCTTGATGAAGGCGTCGATGAGTGTGTCGAGGCCTTTGTCTTTGCACAGACGCGCGAAGAATCCGATGACCGGCGGATTGGGTGCCACGCGTTCAGCGGTGTAGCCTTCGTGGTTTATGCCGTTGTGAATCACGCGCACGCGGTCACCGGGCAGTTTGAGTTTGTCGCGCATTTGCGTTGCGTAAAATTCGCTGGGGGCGATGAAGCAATCCACCTCGCGTGCGCGCTCGGTCATCATTTTCCATACTTGTCCGCGCAACCCCTCAGCCATGTTGTCGATGTACGGCGCTTCGTTTTGGAGCATGCAGGCGATCGGTGTGCCGAGTGCCTCCCTGAGCTGCCGTGCGAGCCCGAGTAGCATGCAATTGGAAAGGCAAATGACGTCTGGTCTGGGTTGGGTTTTCAGCCAATCGATGAGATGCTCCAGTTCGCGGGCCTGATGCCCGGCTTCGCCGCGCAACATCGAGAGGGTGATTTCACCGACGTCCTCGGCATTCGTTTTTCCCATCCGACTCGAAGCCATTTTCAATAACCGTTCCGATCCCACCAGCCGATGCACCCACTGTGGCGCGTTGCGATAGAAAGGCGATTTTTGTTCCAAATAAACATTCACGCCATTGTAAAAAATCGGTGAACCCTCCGCTTGGTTTTCCTCATCCAACATTAGCGGCAAATAAAGCGGCACCATCGTTACCTCGTGCCCATCCTCCCGCAAAGCCGCCACAAGCGCGTTATCGCGGAAACAATTCCCGCAATACATATTGCCCGCGCCGGGTGTGATTTGGATGATGTTCACTTTAATGGCTCTCCCAAATCCAAAGCCTCCGGCACTTCGCAAAAATCTTCGATGCACTTGAACATGTGACTGAAATCTTTGTTCACGTCGCCGGAGAGGCAGTCGGTGACGTCGCCGGCGACTTCGGGATATTTTTTGACCAGTTTGCCGAAGCTGAAATTTTCGTTGTAGAAGGCGTAGCAAAGTTTGCGCATATTTTCGATGCCTTCGCGGAGGTCGGTGGCGTATTCGGTGAAGCGTTCGGGCGAGAGGTCGTTGGCTTCAAGGGCTTCGTGCGCGGCGTCGGCGGCCATCACGCCGCTCTTGAGGGCGAGCATTAGACCGCTGGAAAAAACGGGGTCGAGAAAGCAAAAGGCATCGCCGAGCAACAGCAAACCGTGCGTGCCGCAGTGGCGCGAGTGATGGGTGAATTCGTTGGTGATATAATATTCGCCAATTTGTGTCGCGGGCGCGAGGTTGTCTTTCACCCACTGATTGTTTTCAATCTCGCGCTCGAGCATCGCTTTGGGATCGCGCACGCCGTCGCGGCTAAGGTATTTTCCTTCGGCCACCACGCCCACGCTGGCGCGGTCATCATGCAGCGGGATCCACCAAAACCAGCCTTTTTGCGGCACAAACGCCACGCCCGTCGCGCCTTCGTCGATGCCTTTTTGCCGCACGGCACCTTTATAATAAGTCCACACGGCGATTTTATTGAGAAACGGATCGCGCTCGCGCCAGCCGTTGCGGTTGGCGGTGAGGGCTTCTTTGCCGGTGGCATCGAAGGTGAGCGGTGCGCGGAATTCTTTTTCCTCGCCAGCTTGATCGACAGCGCGCACGCCGACGACTTGTTTGCCTTCCCAAATTAATTCTTTCACCGAAATTTCTTCGATGACTTCCGCGCCTTTTTCGCGGGCGTTGTTGAGGAGCATTTCGTCAAACTCCGCACGCATGACCTGCCACGTTTGCGCGACGGTTTCGCGGTCGTACCGGTCAAAAAAATAAAAGGGCTGGCTCGCGCGGCCATCGGGCGAGACGAATTGCACGCTGTATTTTTTGGTGAAGGCCGATTGTTTGAGTTTTTCAATCATGCCCAAACGCTCGAGCGGTTGGTACGTGAAAGGCAGGAGCGATTCGCCAATGTGATAACGCGGGAATTTTTCGCGTTCGAGCACCAACACGCGGCGTCCGTGCTCGGCCAGGATGGCGGCGGCCGCGCTGCCGGCGGGCCCCGCGCCAATGATAATGACGTCGTGGCCGGCCATCGTTAAGCGCTGGATTCGGGCGGCAGAATTTCGACAATCTCGGCGAGATGTTTGCCGTCGAGATTGCGGTGAATGTTGCAGCGGCCGTACAACTCGGTGGAAGCGGGCAAACCGAGGGCTTCGGTAATAAGCGGGTCGGAGTTCACGCGGAAATACGCTTGCGGGCAACTTTCGTGTAAGATCGCGTGGTCGGCGAGGATGGTGCCGAGGGGCACGCTTTCACCGAGAATTAGGTCGCGCGCGGCCTCGGGAAATTGCTCGAGATGAATCGCGATCGCGCCAAACTCCACCGGTGCATTGTTTTCACCCGCTTCGAGAATGACCTCGCGCGTGTAAGCAGCCTCGGTCACTTCACGGTTGACCATTCGTAGGTGAATGCGGCTGCCATGAAAATGCTCAAGTGTGGGCGTCATGTCATCGGCGTGCACAAGGAGTTTGCGAAACGGCTCGGGCATTTCCGTGCCGTCGATGGGCAGCAGCTCGGGCGGGGCGACGCCGCTCCGTTGGTAAAAATCGAGCAACGGCCGCGCAGCGTCGTGCAGGGAGAGGGAGGGAGCGGGTGTGGACATCAAGCGTAGCGTGCGTTGCGGTGTTCGGGCAAAAAGAATTCGTGCAGCAACCGGTCGACCTGCAGCAGGCCTTCGCGGTTGATGGACACGGTGTCGCCTTCGATGTTGAGGTAGCCCCATTCCTTGATGCGTCGGAGCGGTTCCGCAAAACGTTCTTGTGGATTCACGTTAAATTTTTTCTCAAAATAATTCAAACTCACCGAGCCCAACTTGAGCTGTAAAATAAATTCCCGAATCAGCCGCTCGTCATCCGTCGGCGTCAACGCACGGTGGACAGGCAGTTCGCCGGCATTCACGCGTTCCACGTACGGATCGAAGTCGTGATGGTTTTGATAATGCACCCCGCCGATGTGGCCGAAGGACGCGACGCCCAGCGAAAGTAAATCCGCGCCCGCCCAAAGTTGGTCGCGGTATTCAAAAGTGCTCTTGGCCTTGTCCTTCACCGCTGTGTACGCGCTGCCGATGGTGTAACCGGCGGCTTCAAGCTCGGCGAACGCATAATCCGTCCAGCGACGTTTGGTTTCCCAATCGGCCACCGGCGCGGTGAGTTTGCCGTCCTCCTGCATCCGTTTGTAAATGGTCGTATTGTATGGCACTTCCATTTGATAAACCGTCACGCTGTCGGGTGACATCTCGATGGTTTTGGCCACGCACGCTTTCCAGTTATCCTCGGTTTCATCGAGCATCCCCGCGATGAGATCGATGTTGATTTGTGGGAAACCCACTTCGCGCGCGAAATTATAAGCGCGGTCAATCTCGCCGCCGCGATGGGCGCGTCCGTTGATTTCCAGAATGTGATCGTCAAAATTTTCCACGCCCAAGCTCAAACGAGTGACGCCCACCTCGCGGATAATTTTTAGCTTCGCATCCGTCAGCGTGCCCGGCTCGCATTCGAACGTGACCTCCTCCACTTCATCCCACGGCAGCAATGCCTTCATCCCTTCGGTGAGATAGCTCAGTTGTTTGGTGGAAAGATAACTCGGCGTGCCGCCGCCAAAATAAACAAAGCGCGGCGAGCGCCCGCCGATAAACGGTTGGCGCGCGTAAATTTTCAGCTCCGCCAACGTGGCATCGAGGTAGCTTTTAATTGCCGCCGAATCTTTGTCCGTATAAACGCGGAAATAACAAAAGTGACACCGTTTGCGGCAAAACGGAATGTGCAGATAAAGCCCCAACGGCGTGCCCTCATCCGGCGCGCGCTCCATCGCTTCCATCACTTCCGGCACGGCCTCCGTTTGCCAAAACGAAAACGGCGGATAATTCGACACAAAATAATTCCCCACCGTCGTTTGGGTTTCCAGTTTCGGCTTGGCTGCGGGTTCGAGAGGTGCGTTGCTCATTTCTTTTTCGGGCCGAGGCAGTACAACGTGCCGTCCTCGCTGCCGATGATTATTTTCCCATCCACCACCGCCGGCGAAGCTGTGATGCTGTCCTCTGTCTCAAAACTCGAAAGTAATTTGCCGTCCTTCAGCCGTACGATGTACAGCCGCCCGTCGTTGGATCCTACGATGACCTTGCCGCCGCATACTACCGGCGAGCTGTTCACTTGTCCGCGGGTGCTGAAGGTCCACACTGCGTTGCCGTTGTCGCGGCGAATACAATGGATCCGCTTGTCTTCGCCGCCAAAAAGGACACGATCTTTTGTCAGTGCCGGTGAAGATGAATAGGGGAACAGTCGGTCCTTATATTGCCACACCACTTTTTCCGTTTTGAGATCAATGCACAAAAACGCGCAGTCGTGATGTCCCACATACGCGCGTCCGCCTTCCGTGGCCATGCTGCCGATGATGTGCGATTGCGCGTCGATGGATTTTTGACGCGTGCCTTTGGCAATATCAATGATGTGCAGCATTGCATCGCAGCCGCCAAACATCGTGCGGCCATTGCTTAAAGCCGGCGATCCGTTTACATAATTTTCTGATTCATATTCCCAAATCTTTTTACCGGTCTTCGCATTGAGACAATATAGAAAGAAATCGTGGCTGCCGATGATGACATAAGTTTCTTTTCCATCGGGACTCTTTGTCCAATTTGGGCCGCCGGTGATTTGGTCGCCCGTTTCAAATTCCCAAAGTTTGATGCCGGTTTTCGCCTCGAGCGCATAGAATTTCCCAATGCTATTACCAAAATAAACGCGTCCGTCCAAAAACAACGCTGGAGCCTCAATGGGGTCTTTACTGTCGAACGCCCAAATTTTTTTGCCGTCAGCCAAATTCAGCGCGTAAAACTTCCCGTCATCCGAGCCAAAATAAACACGCCCATCGCCCACGACCGCCGAAGCTCTCACTGGTTTTTTGGCATTGAATTTCCAATGTAACACCGGTTGGTCCGGCACCGCCCCCGCAGCCACGCCAGTGAGGCCGCGATTGCCCCGAAAAATAGGCCAATCCGCACCGCGCAGCAAAGGCGCCGTCAGCATGATCAAAGTGAGAATCCAGTGTTTCATAGTGGAATCATTGCGGGAAACGTTGCTTATTTGACGTGAGCCGCTCCATCCGCTTTCAGAAAACATCCCCCGAAATCAGAGGGAAAGCAACGCAAAAAGTACGTGAACGTATGATTTTGCCTGGGGAGAGCCAGTTTTTCATCCATCTCAAACTGCCCTTGCTGCTCCGGAATTTTATTATTAAAATCAATCTTATGAATCCACGTGAAGCGTTGCTGGTGCTCAATCTGTTGCCGGAGGTGGGTTCAGTGGGGGTGCGGCGGTTGCTCGATCAGTTCGGCGATGCGCCGGCGATTTTGCGTGCGCCGGAGCGGGCGTTGATGGAGGTGGAACGCATCGGCCCGAAAGTCGCCGGGCTCATCACGCGTTGGGAAAAACACGTGGACCTCGCGGGCGAATTGAAACGCATCCGTGATTTCGGTTGCACGCTGCTCACGCCGGAGGATGATTTGTATCCGCCGCTGCTGCGCGAAATTTATGACCCGCCGATTGTACTTTATGTGCGTGGCAAATTGGCGGAACGCGACCGTCATGCCATCGCGATGGTGGGCACGCGGCAATCGACAATGTACGGCCGCGAAGCGTGCGGTCGCCTTTCCGGCCAACTCGCCGCTAGTGGCATCACGGTGGTGAGCGGTGGCGCGCGCGGTATCGACACCGCCGCGCACGAGGCCGCACTGCGCGCAGGCGGTCGCACCATCGCGGTGCTCGGGACCGGGATGGACATCGTTTACCCCGCCGAAAACATTGAACTCTTCAAACGCATTGCCGAAAGCGGCGCGGTGATTACGCAGTTCCCCTTCGGTCGCCGAGGCGACAAACAGAGTTTCCCCATCCGCAATCGCATCGTCGCGGGTATGACGCAAGGCACAGTCGTCGTCGAAGCCAACCGTGCCAGTGGCGCGCTCATCACGGCCAACTTGGCCGCCGAATACGGTCGCGCGGTTTACGCTGTGCCCGGCCAAATCAATTCCCCACGTAGCGCCGGTTGTCACGGCTTGATCAAAGACGGCGCGCAACTTTGTGAATCCGCCGAGGACGTGCTG
Source organism: Limisphaerales bacterium (assembly GCA_014382585.1). NCBI lineage: Bacteria > Pseudomonadati > Verrucomicrobiota > Verrucomicrobiia > Limisphaerales > Limisphaerales bacterium. Next base: position 19,943 of record JACNJL010000048.1, read on the forward strand.
GCTGAATTCGCCAACTTTAATTACAGCTGCGAAGAGCAACCCGAGCTGCCGTTGCCCGCCCTCACGCCCGCCGAGCAATCCGTTTATAACGTCCTCACCCACGAGGAAATGCAGCAGGACGAAATCATTCGCCGCAGCGAACTTCCGCCTGCTCAAGTCTCCGTGGCCCTCCTCCAGCTCGAAATGAAAAAGCTGATCCAACAACACCCCGGCCGCCTCTTCACCCGCGTGCGGTGAGGAACACGGATGGACAGGATGGACAGGATGAATTTTTGGATGGAGCTTTCCAATCCGTTTCAAAAATCCTGACCATCCGGTTTAAATCGAAAAATGTACTGACAGCCGCGCGTGTTCTGCGACAATGCTGCCGGTGAACGGCAAACTCTTCATTGGGATTTTTTTTGGATGCGCTGGGTTTGAGGCACCGGCTGCAGTTTCCTTTCCTGAGCTTTCAAAAAATTATCAGCGTACCATTCAGCCTTTGCTGAAAAAATTCTGTCTCGATTGCCACTCCACGGAAAAGGAAAAGGGTGAGCTGGACCTTGAGCGGTTTGGGACTTTGGCGAAGGTGCGGGCGGCGCCGAAAGTTTGGGTGAAGGTGGTGGAGATGATTGAGGACGGCGAGATGCCGCCGAAGAAGGAGGCGCAGTTTTCGGCGGCGGAACGGAAGGCGTTCCTGGGTTGGGTGAAAAATTATCTCGATGCCGAGGCGCTGGCCAATGCGGGGGACCCCGGGCGGGTGGTATTGCGGCGGTTGAGCAGCGCGGAGTACACGTACACGATTCAGGATTTGACGGGCGTGAAGCTGTCGCCGGCGCGGGAATTTCCGGTGGACGGCGCGGCGGGGGAAGGCTTCATGAATGTCGGTGACGCGATGGCGATGTCGCCGGCGCTGGTGCAAAAATATCTCGATGCGGGCAAGGAAGTCGCCGCGCACGCGGTGCTCACGCCGAGTGGCCTTCGCTTTTCGCTGGGCACCTCGCGTCGCGATTGGGCGGATGAATTGCTGTACGGAATTCGCACCATTTACGCGCGGCACACTTCCGGCACGGCTGCGACGGACAAGGTGTACGCGTGGGATCCCGCCGCCCTCAACCGCGCCATGAACACCTCGGGCCGCGTTGATCCGAAGCCGTACTTGGCCGCGCTGATAACGCATCGCGATCGGTTGCAAAAGAATCCGGAGGCGGCCGCCGAAGTGGCGCGAGAGGCAAAGCTAAACGCAAAATATCTCCGGCAGCTGGTTGACTTGTTGGTGGACGAAAACCCGTCGCAACTGCTCCGTGGGATGCGCGATGAGCTGCGCGCGGCCAAGCCGGCGGACGCGGCGCGCCTCGCGGCGGACATTCGCCGTTGGCAGGATCGGTTGTGGAAATTCGATGCGGTGGGGCAAGTCGGGCGCGCGGGACGTTCGAAGGCTTGGATGAATCCCGTGACGCCGCTCTCGGCGCGGCAGGATTTTCGGCTGAAACTGCCGGCGAACGCGAATGGGGAAATCACCGTTTATCTCGCCGCGGGCGATGCCGGCGATGGCGCTGCGGGCGATGTGGTGGTTTGGAGCCAGCCGCGACTCGTGGTGGCGGGACAGCCGCCGATTCCGCTGAGTAGCGTCAAGGCACTCGCGCCGCGCATGGCGATGTTGAAGCTGAACGAGCTGCGGCGGACCGATCAATATTTGAACGTCATCGCCGAGGCCCACGCGAGCGGCAAGCCCATCGAGGCGGTGGCGAAAGGGCGCGGGCTGGACGCGCGGCTGCTGGCGAACTGGGCGGCGGCGGTGCAGTTGGGCAAGTTCGCCCAGCCGGTGGTGAAGGGGCGGTTCACGAAAAAAAATTCCAACATCGGCGGCTACGCGGACATCCGCGGCTGGGGTGTGGCGGCCACGCCGAGCATGTTGGTGAACGCATCGAAGGACACCCGCCGCTTCTCGACGCTCATCGTCCCGGGCCGCAGCGTGCACGTGCATCCCTCGCCCACCCAGGAGGCCATCGTTTGGTGGCGCAGCCCGCTGGCGGGGAAGGTGCGGCTCACCGGATTTTTTGCCGACTCGGACGCCGTCTGCGGTAATGGCGCGGCTTGGCGGGTGGAGCTGATTGGAAGCGCCGGCGCGGCCACAATTGCCAGCGGTGTTTTTGACAACGGCAAGCGCAGCGTGTTTGCGCCAAAACAGGATTTTGCCGTGCAGCCGGGGGACCTGCTCAAGCTCGTGGTCAACGCGCGCGACCGTTCGCACGTGTGCGATACCACCGAGGTTTCGCTGACCGTCACCGAGCAAGCCGGCAAAAAGCGCGTGTGGAATCTCGCGCAGGAAGTGGTCGACCGCATTCACGACAGCAATCCGTTGGCCGATTCTCTCGGCAACGCGGCGGTGTGGCACTTCGGCGAATCGGCCGCGGCCAAGCCGGCGCAGGCCGTCATCGCGCCCGGTTCGGCACTGGCGCACTGGCGCGCGGCGGTGGCGGGCAAGGCTGCGGCGGCGGAAATCAAAAAACACACCACAGCCGTGCAGCGTGTGCTCGGCGTGCAAGGCTTTCCCGCCGCTGATGCGGACAAGGCGTTGGTGAAAAAATTCAACGAACCCAACGGCCCGCTGAAATGGCTCGCGCTCTCCACTGGCAATTTTGCCATAAAGGATATCGAGGCAGCCGCGCCGTCGGTGCTGGAATTCAAGTTGCCCGCGGCCCTCGCCGCCGGCGCGGAAGTGGTGACCACCGGCACGTTGCATCCGGCAAAAGGGCGCGACGGCAGCGCGCAGTTTTTGGTTTCGCTCACCAAGCCGGCGGCCGGTGCCATCTCCGTCCAACCCATCATCACCGGCACGGCAGCGGCCAAGCGAATGGTGCAGGCGTATGACGACTTTCGGGCGCTGTTTCCGGCGGCGATGTGCCACGCGCAGATTGTGCCAGTGGATGAGGTGGTGACGATGATTCTATATCATCGCGAGGACGAGGCGCTGCGCCGGCTGATGTTGAGCGAGGCGGAGGTGGCGGAGCTGGATCGGCTGTGGGACGAGCTGTTTTACGTGTCGCAGGAGCCGCTGCTTCGGGTGGTGAGTCACGAGCAGTTATATGAATTCGCCACGCAGGACCGGAAAGATTTGCTGCCGCCGCTGGAGGCGATGCGCATCCCCACGCGCCAACGCGCCGAGGCCTTTCGCGCGCGTTTGAAAAAGACTGAGCCGGTTCATCTGGCGGCGGTTTTGGAGTTGGCCGAACGCGCCTGGCGGCGGCCGGTGGCGGATGCGGACAAACAAGAGCTGCGCGGTCTGTACGAGACACTGCGCAAACAGGAACTGCCACACGACCGCGCCATTCGGTTGGTACTTGCGCGAGTGCTGACCTCGCCGGCGTTTTTGTATCGGCTGGAACAACCGGCCACGGCCAAGGGCCAACGCTGGGCGCCGGTGAGCAATCGCGAACAGGCCAGTCGGCTGAGCTATTTTCTGTGGTCCACCTTGCCGGATGAACAATTACAGCGCGCGCTGAATGGCAAGCTGCCGGTGGATGACCGCGTGGTGGCGGCGCAGGCGCGGCGGATGCTCGATGACCCGCGCACGCGGCGGTTGGCGGTGGAGTTTGCCAGCCAATGGCTGGGCATCCGGGAGTTTGATCTGGACGATGGCAAGAACGAGAAGCTGTATCCGCAGTTCGCGACTTTGCGTGGGCCGATGTACGAGGAGAGCGTTCGGTTTCTGGAGGAACTGTTTCGCAAGGACGGTTCGATTCTCGATTTGCTCAATGCGGATCACACCTTTCTGAATGAACCGCTGGCGAAGCATTACGGCATCGACGGTGTGCGCGGCAGCGAATGGCGTCGCGTGGAAGACGCGCGGGCGAAAGGGCGGGGCGGTATTCTCGGGATGGCGACGGTGCTGGCCAAACAATCGGGCGCCTCACGCACCAGCCCCATCCTGCGAGGCAACTGGGTTTCCGAAACCCTGCTGGGCGAGCGCCTGCCCAAGCCGCCAGCCAATGTGCCCGATCTTCCGGAGCAGGTGCCCGCGGGGCTGACGGCGCGGCAGTTGATTGAAAAGCACAGTAGCGTGGCCGCCTGCGCCAAGTGCCATGCGCGGATTGATCCGTATGGGTTTGCGCTGGAACAGTACGATGCGATTGGTCGGCGGCGTCCGCAGTCGGTGGACACGAAAACGAATCTGGTCGACGGCAAAACCATTGAAGGACTGGCCGGTTTGCGCGGGTACTTGGCCAACGACCGGCGCGAGGCGTTTGTCCGGCAGTTCTGCAAAAAACTGCTGGGCTACGCGCTGGGCCGCGAGGTGGGACTGTCCGACGAGCCGTTGTTGAAAGCCATGCAGGTGCGGCTCGCGAAGGAAAACTACCGCTTCAGTGTGGCGGTGGAGATGATCGTGACCAGCGAGCAGTTTCGGAGCATACGCGCGGTGGAGGAGTCGAAGGGGAAATGAATCGGACTCGCAGGCTCCTCCCTCCATTGGATTGGCGCTGGAGGGACGAGCCTGCGAGTCCGTTGATTGACAATAACGCAGACGAACATAAACTGAATGGACTAACGCGAAAGAGATCGAAATGATGATGCACACTATTTCACGACGGACGATGTTGCGCGGGCTGGGGGTGACGATGGCGTTGCCTTGGATGGAGAGCGTGCGGGTGTGGGGCGACACGAAGAAGGAGTCGAAGCAGGCCAGCGAAGCGCCGGTGCGGATGGCGGTTTTATTTTCGGGTTGCGGGTATCACTCGAAAGAATGGTGGGCGAAAGGCGAGGGCAAAGACATGCAGCTGGGGAAGGTGCTCGCGCCGCTGAATGAGTTCCGCGAGCGGATGGTGTTCATTCGCGGCCTGTACAATAAGGAGGCGCTAAAGGGGAATATTCACAGCTCGCAAACGGGCAATCTGCTTTCAGGCGCGCCGCTGGCCTCGGGCGGGCGGATTCAGTCGGGCACCAGCGTGGACCAGTATGTGGCCCAGCGTATCGGGCACCAAACGAAGGTGCCGAGCCTGGTGCTCGGTTGTGAGAAATCCAACCCCGGCGTGCACAAGAATTATTCGCTGCTCTACAGCTCGCACATTTCGTGGAGCAGCCCGAACTCGCCCACGCCGCTGGAGGTGTACCCGGCGCTGGCCTTTGATCGGTTGTTTAAAAACAAAACCGAGACCGGCGACCGCAGTGTGCTCGATGCCGTGCTGGGCGATGCCAAGGATTTGCGTCGCAACATCAGTCGGCAGGACCAGCAGAAGCTCGATGAATATTTGAACTCCGTGCGCGAAGTGGAACAGCGCATCGAGAGCGCCGGCAAACGCGGCGAGCTGCAAGGCTGGCGGCCCACGCTCGCCAAGCCGAACATGCCGCGCCCGAAGGACGGTTATCCGCAGGACATCGTGGAGCATATGCGCCTGATGAGCGACATCCTCGTGCTCGCTTTCCAGACCGACACCACGCGCATTTGCACGCTGAAACTCAACAACGATCACGGCACCCTGCGATTCCCGCACATCGGCGTGGATTACATGATCCACCATCTTCTCTCGCACACCGACAACGCTGATTGGCTGAAGGTAAACCAGTTTTTCCTTGAGCAAATGGCCTACATCGCCCGGCGGCTCGACGCCATCCAGGAAGGCCCCCGCACCGCGCTGGACAACACGATGCTCATGCTCTGCTCCAGCATGCTTACGGGTCATCACAATGCCACCCAACTTCCCGTCGTGATGCTCGGCGGCGGCGGCGGTCGAATCAAAGGCGGCCGCAATCTCGATTACCTCAAAAATCCCAACCGCCAAATGAGCCGGCTGTTTCTCAGTATGATGGACAAAATGGACGTACGGCCGAAGGCGTTCGGTGATGCGACGGCTCCGTTGGAGGAGATTTAGGGCGGGATTTGCATTTGCCCAAACTGGATTGCGTCCCTAGCCTCGACGCATGAACCGACGTGATTTCTGCAAGACCGCCGGGGCTGCTGCTGCGGTGGCCGCCACATCGACTCTTCAGGCTGAGGACAAAAAACGCGCTCGCGCTAACCAGGGGCTCATTTACAAATCTGTGAAGTGGGGCGGGAAACCGAACCTGCTACGGATGAAAAGGCTCAAGGAGCTGGGCTTTGACGGCATCGAGGGCAGTGCGCCGGGGATGGATGTCGGCGGGATGCGCAAGGCGTGCGAAGAGATCGGTCTGCCGATGCACGGCGTGGTGTACAACAAGCACTGGAATCAACGATTGTCTTCACCGGACAAGGCGGTGCGCGATGAAGGGCGCACCGGACTGGAGGCGGCGATTCGCGAGTCGAAGGCGGTGGGCGGCTCGTCGGTGTTGCTGGTGCCCGGACGCGTGAGTGGGCCGAACGAGACGCACGAGCATGTTTGGGAACGTTCCATCACAGAGATCCGTAAGGTAATCCCGCTGGCCAGCAAGCTGGGTATTCATGTGCTCATCGAGACAGTGTGGAACGGATTCTGTTACAAGCCCGAGCAGTTTCGTGATTACCTCGACGAAATCAACAACCCTTGGGTGCAGGCCTATTACGACATCGGCAACATGCAGAAGTTCGCGCCGAGCCACGATTGGATTCGCATTCTCGGTAACCGCAACGTGAAGCTGGATGTGAAGGATTGGGGTGTCAAAAATGGTTTCTGTCCGCTCGGCCAAGGCGATGTGGAATGGGATAAGGTCCGCGCTGAGCTGAAGAAAATCGGCTTCAACGGCTGGGTCACCCGCGAAGGCGGCGACGGAGGCGACGACAAGACCGCCGCGTTGATGGACGAGTTGCTCGATCTTTAGCCCGACGCTTCCAGCACGATTTTGAATTCCAGCCCGGAGGGCTTGCGGTTTTGGCAGGTGACGGTTCCGTTACAGGCGGTGACGCAGGTTTTTACGATGGCGAGGCCGAGGCCTACGCCGCCGGTGGCTCGGCCGCGGGAGAGTTCAGGGCGATAAAATGGGTCAAAGATTTTGGGTAAACAGTCTTCCGGCAAGCCCGGGCCACAGTCGGTAATGGTGAGGGAAACGGTTTCGTTTTCGCGCCGGGCGGTTACATTGATGGGGCCGGCGTCGCCGGCGTATTGGATCGCATTGCGGAGGAGATTGCCGAGTGCAAGAGACATTCGCTGCGCGTTGGCGGTTACGGAAATGTCCTCGCTTACCGAAATGTTCATCATCGAGGATTTGGCGCCTTCGCGTTCCATCACGCGGTCGATGATTTTGCGGAGGTTTACTGGTTCTAGTTCAACGGACTTAGGCTTCACGCTTTCCTGCGAAAAAAGCAGCAGTTCATTGACCAGTTCGGACATATGTTCCATCTCGTCCTGCACATTTTTCACGTATTTTTTTTGCTGATCATCCGCGCGTTGATCGAGGATGCCGAGGGCGACTTGAATGCGCGCGATGGGGGAACACAGCTCGTGCGAGATGTCGCCAAGGAATCGCCGTTGGCCTTTGACAAATCCATCGAGCCGGTCGGCCATATGATCGACCGCCTGACCGACGCGGCCAATTTCGTCGGTGCGTTCGGTGCTGACTCGGGTGTTGAAATTTCCTTCTGCAATTTGTTCTGTGGCGGCGGTGATCTCCGCGATGGGTTGGGTGATGTTGCGCACCATTGGCAACCAGAAAAGCACGGAAAGCACCACAGCCAAAATGAGGAGATTCACCCATCGCAATGGATCGGAAAAGAGACCGGCGCCGCCCATCGTGTCGGACACTGTGACGAGCGTGGCAAAGTACTGGGCTTGACTTCGCCCTCGTTGCACCCGGCGCAGCCCGATAAGATTTTCGCTGGGGAGTTCTTCGCTGCCCTCAGCCCGAACCACCACGGGAATATCTACGCCCGCCCAATACCGTGCTTTGGGCTTGTCCGTTTTAATCATAAAAACTGCGGCGGGTGGAGCGGATGGTCGGCTCTTCGGAGGACTCCCACCACCCGGAGTGGGTCTGGATTCGTTGCCGCCCGAATTTGAACCGCTGCGTTGTCGCAGCCAGGCTTCCAATTCAGCTTTGCTTAACTGGTTGTCTTTGTTGGTGTCGGCCCCGGTCATTATTTCTGTGATTTGTTCGGGCCTGATGGGATTTCGCCGTCGACTGAAAGGACTGCTGCTGCGGGTGCCGCGCTGGACAATTTCCTCATATTTTTTGCGCTGATCTTCATCGAGCAACTCATCCATCTTGTCTCGATAGTTCTGCATTATTTTACTGAGCAACTCGCGCGATTGGGTGAAGCGTTCTTCACGGGGTAATTCCCGTAAGGTGGAGTTGGTCCAAATACTACGAAGGGCCTGATCGCGCTCGAGCCTGACAGAAGAGTATTTTTCTTGTTGTTCCTCATTCAATTTAAGTTGCTCGGCCAAGCTTGGCGGTCGTTCACGAGGCGGGCCGGGGCGGGGAAGGGTGGCGATTTTTTCACGAACCGCTTCGGGGATTTTCAGGGAATCATCCACCAGCGATTGGCCGTCAGCGCCCACCAGATGAAAATCCACTTTGTAAATTTCAGAAAACTTTCTCAGCTCATTCGGCCAGTCCTCGCGCAGCCGGTTGGTAAGTCCTCCGGAAATAACCTGAGCGACTTGGCGCACCCGTTGTTCGGATGGGCCAACGAACGGCGAGCCGGGGCCGATTTGAAATTCGTAAACTGCCCAGATCATTGCGCCAATCAGCAACAGGTTCAAAAAGAACCATGCGAAAATTTTGGTAAAAAGTGTGCCGCGAATCTTCATTGGAATTTCATTGCTTGATCATCATGTATCCGATTGAGCGGACGGTTTGGATGAAGGTGGGTGCCTTGGGATCGTCGCCGAGCTTTTGCCGCAGGGCGCTCACGTGGACGTCGATGGAGCGATCGAATACTTCGTAATTGCGTCCGGTAACGTCATCGAGAATCTGTTCGCGCGATTTCACCCGGCCGCGTGCGCGGGCGAGGCTCAGCAGCAGGTCGAATTCCAGCGAGGTTAGCTTCAGCGGCACATCGCCTAAAGCGGCAGTGCGTGAGCCGGGCGAAATCACGAGGTCGCCATTGGTGAGATTCGCTTCGATCTCCGTTGCGCTTCCTGCATCGGTTTTCGATTGAGTCCGCCGCATCACCGCGCGCAATCGCGCCAGTAGCTCGCGGGTGGAAAATGTTTTGGGCAAGTAATCATCCGCACCGATCTCCAGCCCCACCACCCGGTCGGCCTCATCGCCACGTCCGGTGAGCATCAACACGGGCACATTGGATTGATGGCGAATAGCCTTGAGTACTTCAAAGCCATCCATGCCCGGCAGCATCACATCCAGAATCACCGCGTGGTAATCGCCGGCGAGCACCATCTCCAGCCCGTCGGTCCCGGTGTTGGCCGAGGCCACATCGTAACCGAGTGGGGCGAGGTAATCGCCGATCAATTCACATAGCTTCGGATCATCATCGATGATGATAATCGGCGTGGCTGCCGAGGTGGATCCCGGTGCGGCGGCGTCCGGCTGGATGTTCATTGCTTGGCTCATCGCATGGTGCTACCTGCGTCTGGGAGCAGTTTACCCGTTTTTGCACGTTTCTTCCCCAAACTTTACAACACTTTACATTTTTCAGGCCCCGTTCACACAACTTCTTTACATCCAACGAGTCTAATGAATCAAGCAGATGCGATGCATCTTGGCTGACGGAAAACAAACTCGAGGAAAAAAATGAGCACAATGAGCATGGTGATCGCGGGAATGGCCGATTGCGCAACGCGCAATGAAGTTGACGAATTGATCGAATCGGATGCCTCGATCCTGCGCCGTATTCAAAATGGCGAGCCGGAGGCGTTTGAGATTTTGGTTGCCCGTTATAAAAATCGGGTGTTTGGAATCCTCACCCATTACGAGCGCGACGCGCACAAAGTTGAAGACCTCGCGCAAGACACTTTTCTCAAAGCGTGGCGCAATCTGAAACAATACCGCGCCCAATCGCCCTTCGAGTATTGGATTTCTCGCATTGCCAGCAACGTGGCGCGCGATCATCTGCGGCGCATCCAGCGGCGCATTCGCGAAACCAGCTTCGAGGATCTGGGCGAGAGCTCCATCGATTGGCTGAGCACCGGCAACGTGAATCGTCAGCTCAATGTGCATGAAGCGCGCCAACTGCTTGAGTACGCGATGAATGCGCTCACCCCCCTCAGCCGCGTGATCCTCACGATGCGCGAGATCGAAGGTCGCAGCCTGAAAGAGGTTAGCAAATTCACCGGCCAATCCGTCGACTCCGTAAAAGTCCGTTGCCATCGCGCAAAAGTTAAAATGCGCGAGACCCTCCAGCACCTTCAGGAAAAAGAAAACCGCGCCCTCGCCTCAAAGCAAACTGATTGGCAGCTGTTTTTGGAAGTTGCCCCGATGGCTGTTTAGCCGATTCCCACCCCATTTCGCTTTACGCCGACGCTTGCGCCGCTACGCTTGGCGTATGCACTCCCTCGTTTCGCATTCACGAATCCTCGCCCTCTGTATTAGTTTACTCTTCATTGGAAAAACAAATGCCGCCGTCCTCATGGCGGGTGCTGCCAAAGTGGATATCACCGATGAGCGCGGGCCGGTGAACGATCGTCTTTACGCGCGCGCGCTGGTTTTGAAAAGTGGCGGCACCACTGCCGTGTTGGTCTCCATCGATGCTGTGGCTATCGGCGGTATCGGCCGCATCAAGGACGATTTTTTGCCGAACGTCCGCACCAAACTGCAACAGGAAATGGGCATTGCACCGGGCAATACTCTTTTCAACGCCAGTCATTGCCACGGCTTGGTGCATCCGGAAGTGGAGACCCGTACTGTGGCGGCGGTGCGGGCGGCGATGAACAACCTCGTGCCCGCGAAGGCCGGTGCGGGGGTGGGGTGCGAGACGCGCATCATGGAAAACCGTCGGCTCATTTTGAAGGACGGTCGTACCGTGGACGTGCGTCACGCCTACTCGCTGCCACCGGATGAATTGGTCGCCGCCGTCGGCCCGGTGGATCCGGAAATCGGCGTGTTACGGCTCGACCGGCTTGATGGAAAACCATTGGCCGTCGTTTATAATTTTGCCTGTCACCCCATTCAAAATGTGCCCAGCGGCGGCAACACCGCCGACATCACCGGTTTTTCCTCCAAGACCATTGAGGAAAATCTGGGTAAAGATTGTATCGCGCTGTTTGTTCAAGGCTGTGGCGGCGACATTAATCCCATCAATTACAAATCCGTCAACCACCTGCGCAGTGCCGAGCCGCTCGGACTGATGCTCGGCTTGAGCACGCTGCGCGCCGTGCGGGAAATCAAAAGCCAACCCGGTCAGCCGTTGGTCATTCATAGCGAAAAACTCAAGCTCCCCCGCGCTGACCACGCCCCGCGCATTGCCAAGATGGAAGCGGAGCTCAAACAATTGGCGGAGTCACTCAACGGCACGTTTTTAAATCTGAACACCTTTCTGCCACTCGCCGCGAAGCACGGGCTTGCGCCTGATTTCCCCTCGCTCAATTCCTACCGCTACCTGCACGAGCACAAAATGGGCCGCACCGGATTGGAAAAAATGGATGCCAAAAACCGCGCCAATTTGCAGGCGTACATCGCCAACATCCACAAGATGGAACAAATCACCCGCATCAACACCAACCTCCGCCTGCTCAAGCGTCACCAAAAAGACGGCTATGGCTCCGGCGTTAAGACTATTGAAGTCGAAATCGCCGGACTGCGTGTGGGTGACTTTGTGCTCACAACATTCCCCGGCGAATTGACCGTCCCGATCGGTCTCAACATCAAAAAAGCGTCGAAACACAAACTCACTTTCGTGGCCGGCTATACCAACGGCTACATTTTTTATTCGCCCACCGCGGAGCAACTGAAAAACGCAGGTGGCGCGCAGGAGGACAGCGATTGTCTGCTGGCTCCCGCGTGGCAGAAAATCTTCGAAACCAAGGCCGGTGTCATCATCGGTAGATTAACAAAATAAATTTGATCGCGGCTGTTGTGATTTTTTTCCGGCAAGTTCATGCCCCCAAAACGAATGAAAAACATAATCCTATCCATCTTACTTTTTGCAACTTGCTCAGTGCAGGGCGCCGACTCAATATTCAATTTGCCGGCCCGGAATCTTGCGACGCCAGAGGCCGTGCCGGACATTCGAACCGTGAAGGCGGATCTCGTGCTGCCGCCGTTATCTAAAGGAGCGGCTGCGGTCGGGAAACGTGTTAAACAAACTCATTCCGATTGGCGGGATACGAAAATTTACCATGTGCTGTTCCTGCCGCGAGATTGGAAGCCTGAAGCAAAGCTGCCCGTGATCGTGGAATTTGCCGGCAACGGACCTTATCGAAGCCGGTTTGGCGATGTGAGCACCGGCAAACCGGAGGGCAGCAAAATGGGTTTAGGAATTTCTGGAGGCAACGGGTTCATTTGGGTTTGCCTGCCCTACCTGAATCATACCGGCACACGCAACGTAACGCAATGGTGGGGCGATGCGCCGAAATACGATGTGCGACCCACGGTGGAGTATTGCAAAAAAACGGTGCCGTGGATTTGCAAACAATACGGAGGCGATCCCGGGCGCGTCATCCTCTGCGGTTTCTCACGCGGGGCAATCGCCTGTAATTTTGTGGGGCTTCATGACGACGCGATCGCCAAGCTTTGGTGCGCGTTCATCCCCTATAGTCATTACGACGGCGTGAATGAGCGTTGGGGGTATCCCGGCGCGGATCGCAAATCGGCTTTGATCCGGCTCAAGCGTTTGGGAGATCGACCGCAGTTGATCTGTCACGAAGGTAACGGCATCGCGGCTACCCGGCGTTGGGTGGAATCCACCGGGATCAAGAGCCCGATTACGTTTCGCTCCACGGGTTTTCGCAACCACAACGACGCCTGGCTGTTGCGCCCCAGCTCCTCCCGCTCGGCATTGCGTCACTGGTTGGGCAGTACATTGGCAAATTAGCCGTTGCATGGTATGGGCCGCTAAGGTAGGTTCATCAGCCATGAAACCCATTAAACATTACTCCACCCGCATGGCGCTGGCCGTCATGTTTTCCACGCTGTTCGTGAGCACCGCCCTAGCCGAAGAAGGCTGGTTGGTGGACTTCGAAAAAGCCAAAGCCCAAGCCGCCAAGGAAGGCAAACCCATCCTGATGGAATTCACCGGTTCAGACTGGTGCCCGCCCTGCAAAGCACTGCACAAAAACGTGTTGGTGAAAGACATCTTCAAAAATGAAATGCCCAAGCATTACATTTTGCTGAAGCTCGACAGCCCGCGCGATAAATCCAAAACCACCGACGCGGAAAAGGCCCAGTACAAAGAACTATCTGCCCATTACAAAGTGCGCGGCGTGCCGTCGATTTTCCTAACCGACGCTGAAGGCAAACCCTTCTTTTCCAACTCCGGCTATGGCGGCCAATCCGCTGATGAATGGGTGGAACAAATGGTCGGCAAATCCCGCATCCCCAAAGCATTGGCCCAAGCTGAAAAAGCCAAGGGCATTGAGCGGGCTAAACTACTCGACACTGCGCTGACGCTGATGGGTTCCAAATTCGCCAACGAAAGCCACAGTGAAAAGATTGATGAAATCATCAAGCTCGATGCAAAGAATAAAGCCGGCCTCAAAGTTAAATACGAAGGCGCCCGTAAGGCTGCCGTTTTCAAGGATGCGCTCACGCAAATCATGAGCGACAATCGCGGCGCCAAGACCGAGGTGCTGATTGCCAAAGTCGATGCTCTGGTGAACAAAGAAAAAGCCACCGGTGAATCCCTGCAACAAGCATTGTTTATGCAATCCTCCATTATGTTCCAAGCCAAGAAAAAGGATGAAGCCGAGAAGCTCCTGATCAAGGCCCAAAAAGCCGCACCCAAGAGCGATACGGCCAAGCGCATTGATCAAATACTGAAACAATACTTCGGCAAGAAAAACTCCATCTAAGCACCGATCACCAAACCCAAATTCACCCAACGGGGCAGGGCAACCTGCCCCGTTTTTTATCGGCCCCTGTCAATAGTTCCCGCTTGCCGCGCGTATCCACATTCGCCACAAATGCTGCAGGAGGTTTTATGGATCGCATTAGGGAATACACTCAGGAAAATTTACCCATTATCATTCATGTTTGGGGGCCGAAAATTTTAATGGCGGCCGCGCTGCTCTTTGTCTTTTGGATTGCCTCACGCATTGTCCGCAAAACCATCTCCGCCGCCGGCGAGAAAGCCTCCCTTGATTATTCCGTCGTGCGCCTGTTGGCGATGGCCGCCCGTGTCACGCTGTTGGTCGCCGGCCTCATCACCGCGCTCGGCACACTGGGCGTGGATGTCTCTGCCCTTGTCGCTGGCCTTGGTCTCACCGGTTTCGCCCTCGGCTTCGCGGTGAAAGACACCATCTCCAACATCCTCGCCGGTGTGTTGCTGCTCGTCTACCGCCCCTTTTCCAAACAGGATTTCGTGGAAGTCAAAGGCATGTCCGGCGAAGTCACCGCCATCGACCTTCGCTACACCACCCTGCAACACGCCGGCCAAAAAATCCTCCTCCCCAATTCCCTCCTCTTCACCAACCCCATCACCATCGGCAAAGCCGAGAGCGACGAAGGTTAGAGCGACGAAGGTTAGAGCGACGAAGGTTAGATCGACGAAGGTTAGATCGACGAAGGTTAGATCGACGAAGGTTAGATCGACGAAGGTTAGATCGACGAAGGTTAGATCGACGAAGGTTAGATCGACGAAGGTTAGGGCGTAACGGATTGGGCACCAAGGTAGGGCGTGCTCTCCGAGCGCGCCAAGGCGGTTTCGGAGAAACCGCCCTACCTATCTATGCGGGCAGAGGAAATTACAGTTTTACGGACTGATCTCCTGCGGCTTTTTTTGACTTTGGCTCGAGTCCGTTCAGGGTTTTAGAATTTGAGGCATCCGGCTTTTGCATTCCGATTTTTACGGTGTGTTTTCCTTTGGAATAGACGCGGGGTTGGAAGCGGTTGTTTTGGGCGCGGGCGGTGTAGAGGATTTCGCCGGTTTTTTCTTCGATGACTTGGATGACGGGGTTTTGGCCTTTTCCGAATTTGAGTTCGGGCAACCAGCCGGTGACTTTGCGGCCGTCGTTGGCTTCTTCGGCGACGGTGATGGGCCAACCCGGGTATTGAGCTTTATCGCCATCGGCCACATCGCAAAAGCGCGGCCAACATTCGAAGGTGACTTTGCGCGTCTTTTTGTTAAAGCGTGCGATGCCGTAGCCATCGGCGCGTTTCTTTTCGTCGTTGCGATCTTCCGGATTGGCGTAGGCCATCATGGAAATCTTGTTGCCAAGGCCGTCCTTGTAATCGCCAGTCCACGGTAGCGGACTGTTCGGCACGGGATTGGGCCCCGCCTTTTCGTCGAGCGGATGCCACCAGCGACCGTAAATAGTATTCACCAAGGCGGGCCCGGTGAAGCCGTACGGACCGTCGCCGTGTTCTTTGATGCCGTGTTTGACGACGACGGCGAGGTGTTGATCACCGCACAAATGCACGGCGCGGGCGCGCCGGATGATTTCCAACGCGCGTCGGCTCGGCGTTTGCGGCCAGCCATTGCAATCGAGGTCGGCCAGCAGCCGGCTGTTGGGGCCGCCGTGCATATGGACGGCACCGCAGAACGCGGTTTGGGACAGAACACATTTCATTTCGGCGTCGGTCCAGTCGGCAGTCCAGTCGTTGAGGAATTTTTCCTGTCGCGGGCCGAGTAATTCTAATCCGGGCAAATCGATTCTATTGGGATCGTATTTCGGATCGTTAATGTGATCGGGGCGCGGGCCCATCTTTGGGATTTTGCCGGCGGGGCCAGTTTTGAATTTGCGATCCTCAAGGATGGCGAAATCCACGCCGCCGACGTTGAGGCGTGTGTAGTACACGCCGATGTTGCGATCCACGGGCGTGGGGTCGGCGGGGTCGGGCAGGTTGGAGGTTTGTTGGCGCTGGACTTGGTTGACGTATTTGACCGGATATTTATAACCGCCATCGGCATCGCCCGGGATGGTGGACTGCTTGCCGCTTTCGCCCCAGACGTTGCCGTGGCCCACGTCGTGGTCGTCGGGAATACAAATGGCGGGGCGATCGCGAATGATGTCGCGATATTGCATGCCGAACTCAATCCAGCCGGTGGTATGCTCGGTGTGGCGGTAGTGTTGGTCGCCGCCGAAGTACAGCAGATCGGGATCGTGATGGCGGAGGTTGTCGACGATTTCTTTGCGCGGCCCGCCGGTGCGGCTGGAGTTGCAGGAAAGATTGGCGACAACGATGGTTTCTTTTTCTGACGGATCACGCCGGATTAGCCCCTCGAAATTTGCCTTCGCGCCGTGCCGCACGCGGTAGGGCACGTTCTGCGTGTTATCCCATTTTTCGATGCGAAAATGCGCATCCCAGCCGGGATAAAGCACTTCCGCCTTGGCGGCCTCGACCCACAACCCGTTGCGCTTGAACTCCAGGCGCGCCTCGCGTTTCTCGCCGGGCTTGAGCGGGAAAAGTTGGCCGGTAATTTTCAGCACGCCGTTCTGATGCGTGTAAACCGCAAACGCCACCACTTCATCGCGCGGCACATTGAGATTGGGCGCGGCGGCTTTGCGTCCACCCTTGAGAGGCACGCCGAGATTGCTCGGGCGTTTCCACCACTCACCGGTGGTCAATGATTCCAGCCGCGCGAAGCCCTTGCCGAATGGTTTGAGAGCGTCCTGCGCCAGCAGCATTTCGTGGGAGACCACCAGCGCGCCGGCACCGGCGGCAGTTATTTTCAACGCCGTGCGGCGTGTGATTTTTTTGTCGTTCATTGTTAAAAAATTATTTACGGCGCGGTGCGCGTTTGGGTTTGTGGATTCCGCCCTTGGGCATGATGGGGCTGGCCCAACCGGCGAGGTCGGCGGGCTTCACATTTTGCGCCTCCCCGCCAAAGGTGAATGGCGTGGGCTGATACGGGCCGACGAAATCGACGTTCATGTCCGCTTTGATTTCCTTCTCCATGCCCATGCACCAGAAGACGCCGTTGATGATGCAGCGGCGCACGCCTTCGCTGATGATATCTTCCGAGGCGCCCTGCGTGCTTGCAAACACGCGGCCTTTCTTGCCGGAGGTCGATTTGTATTCGCGCACCCAAATGCTCGGGCTGGGCGGCTTGTTGGCCAGCGGTTTGCCGTCGGGTTTCATCGAGTCGAGCACTTGATTCTTGCCGAGGATAATCGATCCCTCAATCGGCACCGCGCTGTACGCGCCGGCCAAGGCGTGCATGTCCTTCACGCCGCGCACCACGGGATGGTCCTTGTGTTCCGGCACGACAAACATCGCCGTGCTGTAGCGGTGGTTGCTGCCGTAATGGCCCGCCCCTTCGCGCGGCCGCCACGTCTCGCCGAGGATTTGCCGGCCGAACCCCCAGTCGAAGGATTCATTGCGCGAGTTATAATTGTAATTAGCGTACTTGCCCTTGAGACCATTGAAGGCGTGCGTGGTGGTGCGTAGTCCCAGCACCGGACCGCCGCGATCGAGATAGCCGGCGAACTGTTTCATCCACGCATCGTTCGGCGCTAGGAAGCGCATGAAACAAAACATCAAGTCCGCATCCTTGAGGGCCTCAATCCCGGGGACATCCGAGGAGCCCGCCTTGATGTGGCCCTTGTCATCCAAGCCAAAGAGCACGGTGCACTTGAAGCCATAGCGCTTGGCCAAAATGCGCGCGATGGCCGGGCAGGTTTCCTCGCCGCGATATTCGTGGTCGCTGGCGATGAAGACGATGTGTTTACCCTTGCCGGGCCCTTCAGTGCCCTCATAAACCAGCGGTCCGGCCACAGCGAAGGTGGCCAATTGCAGGAAGAGAGCGAGTGCGATATGGATGGTTTTCATTTTTTAAATTGAGTTATTTGAGTTGGAGAATGCCGAGCTTGCGATAGTCGATCGCCATGTTGCGGTTGCCGTGCAGTTGAATGCCGATGGGGCCTTCCTTGATGGCCGAGTCGCTTTTGTAGGTCATCACCTTTTCGCCCTGCAACCACACGGTGTATTCCTTGCCGATGGCCTGAATGCGCATGCGGTTCCAGTCCTTTGCCTTCAGCAGTTTCTTGATATTCTTGGCCTCCACCGGATAGCCCTTGCCGGGGATGTAGGGCGAGCAGGTCATGTCGCGCTTGAGCGAGCCGCTGATGCCGATCTGAATCTGGTCGGCATTGCGCACGTGCACGCCGCTGTCCACCACGCCTTCGCCAAAGCGGAACTCCAGCTCCATCATGAAATTGCCGTACTTCTTTTCCGTCCAAAGCACCGAGCCCTTCTTCTTCGGCCCACTTTGAATTTTCAATACGCCATCGACCGCCTTGTACCAACCGGCCGCGTCATTGCCTGCGGGCACTTTCCAGCCGGAAAGATCCTTGCCGTTAAACAGGGGTTGAAGAATCGGCTCCGCCAATGCCCCGCCGGCCAACCCGACCCACAACAACACACCCAAAAGCTTGGAGTACATGCGCGCAGTGTGCCCGATCCATTCCGCGAATCAAGCCCGTAGGCGGTTTTCCCCATTGACCGCGCCTCGCGCTCGCCCGACACTGGTGTCCTTATCATGAACCTCCGCCACGCCATCCTGATGTTGCTCGCTCTCACCGTCACGCTCCCCGCCCAACAGGCGCCGTACGATAATCCGCCGGAGGTGAAGCCGCCGTACTATCGCGTGCGCTTTGAGGCTTCGGTGAAGCCGGGTGAATTGATGTTTCCCGTGCAATACACGGTCTGGATTCCGGCCGGGGTGAAGCAATTACGCGGCGTGGTGGTGCATCAGCACGGCTGCGGTGAGGGCTCGTGTAAATCCGGCCAAACCGGTGCCTTCGATTTGCATTGGCAGGCGCTGGCCAAGAAACACAACTGCGCCCTGCTCTCGCCTTCCTATGAGCAACCGCAACAGGCCGATTGCCAACTATGGTGCGATCCGCGCAACGGCTCCAGCAAGGCCTTTCAGGAAGCGCTCGTTGAGCTGGGCAAACTCAGCGGTCATGCCGAATTGGCCACCGTGCCGTGGGCGCTCTGGGGACACAGCGGCGGCGGACATTGGGCCGGCGGCATGGTGATGCTGCATCCCGAGCGCGTGGCCGCCGCCTGGCTGCGATCGGGCGTGCCATTTCTCGCGGCCAATCCGGACCGGCCCACCATCAAGCCGCACGCTCTGCCCAAGGCCGCGCTCGGCGTGCCGATGATGTGCAATCCCGGCACCAAGGAAGGCGTCACCGTCAAGACCGGCCGCTTCGCCCGCGTGTGGCCCATGAACGAAACTTTTTTCAACACCGTGCGCGGCCAGGGCGGTCTGCTCGGCATGGCGATTGATCCGCTCTCCGCTCACGAATGCGGCAACCAACGCTACCTCGCCATCCCGTGGCTCGACGTCTGCCTCACCGCGCGTCTGTCCGCCAAGCCCGGTCAACCGCTCAAGCCCATGCCCACTCAAGGCGCTTGGTTGGCTCCGTTGCTCGGCAAGATCGCCGTGCCGGCCCCGACGGTCATCGACGATAACAAAGCCTCCTGGCTTCCCAACAAGGCCTTTGCCCAACAATGGATGCAGTACGTAACGGACACCAAGGTGATCGACACCACGCCGCCGCCGGCGCCCAAGAATGTGAAGTGGACCGGCCGCACACTCACGTGGACTGCTGAAGCTGATTTGGAAAGTGGCATATCCCATTTCATCATCCTCCAAGGCAGCCGCCCCATCGCCACCGTGCCCGAGCAACCGAGCAACCGCTTCGGCCGGCCGCTCTTTCAGGGGCTGCAATACAGCGACACACCGACCGTGCCGCTCACCAAAATGGAATACACCATGAAAGATACCGCCATTCTCACCAAAAGCGCCTACAAGGTCGTGACCGTCAATACCGCGGGATTGCGATCAGAGTAGAGTCGAGGTATCGGATGTCTCGCGAAGCGACGCGATTGTGATGGGTTGTTTTTTCATACGAAAAGAGACGCTCAACCAATCCCATCGACAAGCCTGAAGGCCGGCTTTATACTGGCGCAGCCATTCACTCACGCCATGAACAAAGTATCCCGTAGAGATTTCGTTAAAACATCCGCCGCCGTCAGTAGCTTTTTTGTGCTGCCCTCCGGGTTACGGGCGAACTCGCCCAATAGCCGGATTTGCACCGCCCACATCGGCACCGGCGGCAAGGGCCGCGTGGATACCGGCCAATTGCTCGATCACGCGCACGCGCAGGCCGTTGGGTTTTGTGATGTGGACCGCGCGCGGGGCATGGCCGATTCCTGGCTCTCCAAGCACAAGAGCGCGAAGTTTTTCCAGGACTACCGCGAGATGCTTACGGCCCTTGGCGACAAGGTGGATGTGGTGTCCATCTCCACGCCGGATCACACGCATTACCCGGCCACCATGGCGGCGATGAAGCTCGGCAAGCACGTCTACACGCAGAAACCGCTTACCCACAAACTCACCGAAGCGCGCGAGCTGGCGGAATTTGCCGCGGAGAAAAAGCTCACCACTCAGATGGGCATTCAGAACCAATCCCGTGCGCCCTACCGGTTTACCCGCCACCACATCAAGGCCGGCATCATCGGCAAGATCAAGAAGGTCTACGTGTGGTCGTTCAAGAATTGGGGCTATGACGGCAAACCCTACGCCGAAGAATCGCCCATTCCCGAAACGCTCGACTGGAATCTCTGGCTGGGCACCGCGCCGGTGCGGAAGTTTACCTCGAAGGTCTATCACCCCGGCCAATGGCGCAAGATCCTCGACTACGGCTGCGGCACGTTGGGCGACATGGGCATCCACATTTTCGATACGCCCTTCAAATCGCTGGACCTCACTGACCCGCTCTGGGTCGAGGCCGAATGCCGCGCGCCCAACGGCTTTGGGCACGCCGAGCAAAACAAGGTGCATTACGGCTTTAAGCCCACGAAATATACCACCGACGATTTCACCTTCACGTGGTGGGATGGCGAAGGTGCCCCGCGCCATGGCGGCAATCCGGATCTCCAACTGCCCAACGGCGACAAGCTGCCCAAGCAGGGCGCCCTCTACGTCGGCGAAGGCGGCCGCATGGTCCTGCCGCACTGCGCCGCGCCGACCTTTTACCCGGATTCCGTGCTGAAGGATGCGGACACGAAGGCCTTCGGCAACGTCAACCATTACACGCAGTTTCTCGACGCCATTGAGGGCAAAGACAAAACCCTCGCCGGCTTCGACTACGCCGGTCCGCTGGCGGAATCCCTCTGCCTCGGCGTGGTGGCCTGTCAATTCCCCGGCAAACGCCTGCAATGGGACTCCAAGAAAATGCACGTCCCCAACCTCGCCGCCGCCAACCCAATGCTCGAAGGCAAGTACCGGAAGTTTTAGGCCGCAACACCCGACATCGGTTGTGCCCGGGAAAATGTGGAGTTCTCCGAACGCCTGAACCGGCGCGCCTTCTCCGTTGGTTCTCCTGAGAAAATCATGCCCCAATCTCCCATCACCATTACTTCGGCCGAGGTCATTGATCTGCGCGTGCCCACCTCGGACCAAATGCTGGGTTCCGATCCCTTTCATAAAGCACCGGATTATTCCTCGGCTGTACTGCATCTGGAAACTGATTCCGATCTGCGCGGTGTGTCGGTGGTGTTCACTATCGGCGCGGGCACGGACTGGATGTGCCACGGCATCCGCGACCTCTGCCAACTCGTGGTGGGCACGCGGCTCGATGAATTCACCGCCGCCCCGTTCCAACTCTACCGGCGCCTGATCGATCATCATCAACTGCGCTGGCTGCACGACGGCGTGTTTCGCATGGCCGCCGGCGCCGTGTTGAATGCCATGTGGGATCTGTGGGCCAAATCCCTCAATCAACCGCTCTGGAAATTGCTCGTGGATTTGGAGCCGGAATTCGTTGCCGACTGCATCGACTGGCGCAACCTCGGCGATGCCCTCACGCGCGAGGAAGCCATTGCCCTCCTGCAAGCCCGCCGCGCCGAGGTGCCCCAACGCGAAACCGCCATGGCCGAGCGCGGGCCCAAGGCCTACTGCACCGCCGGTTGGCTGGGCCTGAGCGATGAAGACATTCTCGGCACCATCCGCAAACTGCAGGCCGAAGGGTTCGATGCCTTCAAGCTCAAAGTCGGGCAGGACTCCGCCCAAGACGTGGCGCGCATTCGCTTCATGCGCGACGCCATCGGGTCGGACGCCCAACTGATGGTCGATGCCAACCAATTCTGGGGATTGGCCGAGGCCAAGCAACACATCGAGCTATACCGGCCGTTTGATCTGAAGTGGGTCGAGGAACCCATCGCCCGCGACGACGTGCTCGGTTATGTGGAATTGGCCGAGACCTTCGCCGATGCCTCCTTTGATTTTGCCTGTGGCGAACAAGCGGCGTCCCCAGTGATCTTCAAGCAACTCCTCAAAAGCGGCGCCATTCGTTACTGCCAAATCGATGCCGTCCGCGTCGCGGGCGTGAACGACGTGATGGCGATCATTCTGCTGGCCGCCAAGTACGGCGTGCCCGTCTGCCCGCACGGTGGCGGCATCGCCCTGTGCAACATGATTCAGCACTACGGCATGTGGGATCAGATCGCCGTGGCCGGCCATTCCGACACGCAACTGGTGGAGTACATCGATTTCCTGCAAGACGCCGTCGAGCATCCCGTGGCCGTGCGCGATGGCTGCTACGTCACCCCTTCGGCCCCCGGTTGGGGGCTGGAGTTTCGGTCGGAATTCATAGATCAACACCGCTACCCTGATGGAGCGCATTGGATCAACCGCCCCTCAAACAAAAAGGGCGTCCATTTCGAAGCACGCTAAAAACTTGTTCCATGTTCCAATCCCCCTGTAACCATTACTGGGTAGCAACGTCACATCCTCTTTAATCATGAACCGGAAAACTCAATCGACCCGCCGGACTTTTCTCAAGGCGGCGGGCGTTGCCATTGCCCTGCCTCCGCTTGAATCCTTCGGAACGCCGGCCGCCGCCCAGCCGCCGATGGGGCTGGTGTGCATCTGCACCGGATTGGGGATGAACCCAGCCACCTTTTTTCCGAAAACTTTTGGGAAAGATTTCACACCTTCGCCGGTGCTCGCCCCGCTCGCGCCGTTGCGAGATGACCTGACCGTGTTTTCCCACATGGATCACCCCTCCATCTTCACCAAGCACGGCGGGATGAATTCCTTCCTCAGTGGCGTGGATGCGAAAAAGGCGCGGACGGGCGAAAATCAATCCCTCGACCAAGTAGCGGCGGCGCACGTCGGATACCGGACGCGATTTCCTTCGGTCCACATTTCTCTGGGAGGCAGTCAGGGCAGTTCATGGACGGCATCGGGAATCAAGGTGCGCGAGGAGAGCGATCCTTTGCTGTTGTTCAAAAAACTGTTTGTGACCGACTCCCCCGCTGCCCGCAAAGCCCGCCAGCTTGAACTTGATCGGCAGGGCAGCGTGCTGGATCTCGTCCGCGGCCAGGCGAAACGTCTGGAGCACAGCATCAACGCGGCGGACAAAGCCAAGCTCGAGGAATACCTGACCGCCATTCGCGAAGCCGAGGAACGCATCCAAGGCATTCAACGCTGGCAGAAAATTCCAAAACCCAAAGTGGCCGTGAACGACACGGTCCACCCACACGGCGGGATGGACTACAGCACCCTTTCGCCGTTGATGTTCGACCTACTCCATCTGGCGCTGCAAAACGATTCCAGCCGCGTCTTCACCGCGGGCTTCGGCATGCACAACCACGTCATCGAACTGGACGGCGTGACCGGCGGTTACCATGGCCTCAGCCATCACGGCAATCTGCCCGACCGATTGCGGGAGCTTCAAATCATTGAGACGTTTTACATGAAACAGATGGCCCGCTTCGTGCAACGCCTCAAGGACACCCGGACGCAGGACGCCAACCTGCTGGACCGCACCATGGTGCTGTTCGGCAGTGGTCTGGGTGATGCCGCCCGCCATTCAAACCGCAACCTGCCCATGGTTCTCGCCGGAGGCGGATTCCAGCACCGCGGTCACGTGGACGCCATGCGGCCCGACCACAGTCAGACGCCCTTGAACAATCTTTACACCACCATGCTGCAAAATTTCGGCGTGGAAACCGAACGGTTCAACGGCGCCACGGGCACCTTCGACTTAAGCTAGGCCATGTCCACCGCTCAACTGCCACGAATCCTCCGCCTAGCCCTTCTGGCCGCGCCAATGCTACTGACGGCCCTCACCACGCGGGCAGACGGAGACGCGGCGACTCACAAAGAATTTTTCAAAACCCACTGCCTCAAATGTCACGGACCCGACAAACAAAAGGGCGACGTGCGACTGGACCGGTTTGAAGCCATCGATCCGGAGCTATGGTTGCGGGTATCCGAACAGTTGTCCCTCCGGGAAATGCCTCCCGAAGATGAACCTCAACCCTCTGATCCCGCGCGCGCCGCATTCACCGCCCTCGCCCTGAGCAAGGCGGCCAAGGACAAACCGACTCGCGCATCGGGACTGCGGCGGCTCAATAAACGGGAGTACAGCAACACCCTCCGCGACCTCCTGGGTTTGCGAAACGGAACGTTTGATCCGGCCGAATACGTTTATGACGACGAGATCGATCACGGCTTCGACACCGAAGCCGAGCAATTGGTAATCTCCAACGAACTGCTCATCGAATACATGGCCGCCGCGCGGAAGAGTCTGCAATACGCGCTCTTTTCACCCGGCGCCACTAAGCCTTCCCCGCAAACGATTCAGGTGCCGCTGCATCGCGTCACCGGCACTTCAAGCCGTTATATCAACACCGCGAAGAACTACGCCATCGGCCGTTCCGGCGGCAAAGCCAAGCTCTTTGACGGCTCCCCCAGTCGCGTGCCGGCGTACCCCGGCCGATACCAACTCACCGTCACCGCATCCGCCGTGGACCGGAAATTCTACCCCATTCCCTTTACGCCGGAACAGGGGCCGATCCTGATGGGCTTCGGCGTCATGCAGGAAGTCTCCGACTCCCTATCCGCCCAAGGCACCCTCCATCGCACCTTCGAACTCAAGGATGATAAGGCGCAAACCTTCCGCTTCAACAGCTGGATTGATCGGAATCATTTTCCCTACCTCACCTTCAAGAACGGTTCATCAAAACCCATCACCCAAATCCGCTCCAACATCCGGCGCAAAAACCTTCCGCCCTCTGCCCTCAAGCAACCCTATCGCGGGCCCGGCATCAAAATCACCCGCTTCACCATCGAGGGCCCCTTTTATGACGAATGGCCGCCCCCATCTTTCCGCGCCACCTACGACGCCGAGACCGTGCCGGATCTCAGTCAGGCGACCGAACGCGAGCAACTCATTATGCGGTTCGCCAAACGCGCCTTCCGCCGGCCCGTCACCCAAGCGGAAATCCGGCCTTACCTTGATTTTCTGGAGAAAGAACACCGGGCCCGACACGACTGGCACGAGGCGCTCATCGAAACGCTCTCCGCCATCCTGTCCTCCATCGATTTCCTTTACATCCACGATGCCGGTAACGCCGCCACCCTTTCCGCCCATGGTCTGGCCAACCGCCTCTCCTACTTCCTTTGGAGCAGCATGCCCGATGCCCAACTGATGGCCTTGGCCGATTCCGGAGAACTCCTCAAGCCGGCCGTCCTCCAGAAACAAGTCCAACGCCTCCTCGCCGATCCCCGCGCCATTGAATTCAGTCGCAGCTTTGCGGATCAATGGCTCGCCCTCGACACCCTCGGCACAATGCCACCGGACGTAAAGAATCCGCAGTACCGGAGCTATTTCCGAAACAATCTGGAAGCGGCCATGAAAGAAGAAACCCGCGCCTTTTTTCATCACGTGCTCCGGGAAAACCGCAGTATCGCCGACTTCATCGATTCCGATTATTCCTTCCTGAACAAAAGTCTCGCTCAACTCTACGACATCCCCTTTGCCGGAGGCGCCCAACTCGTCCGCACCCCCTTCCCTCCGAACACGCCGCGCGGGGGGCTGCTTGGTCACGGCAGTATCCTCACCCTCACCTCCAACGGCGTCGAAACCTCCCCCGTCGTGCGGGGTCACTGGGTGCTGGCCGAAATGCTCGGCACCCCGCCACCGCCCGCGCCCAAAGAAGTACCCGCCCTCGTGCCCGACCTCAACGGAGCCACCACCGTCCGCGAACAACTCGCCAAGCATCGCACCAATGCCGCCTGCGTCGAATGCCACCGCAAAATGGACCCCATCGGCATGTCCCTCGAAGCCTACGACCCCATCGGCCGACTGCGTGTCCGGTACGAAAACAAACAACCCGTCACCACCTACGGCACCTTTAAGGGCACGGACATTGAAGGCGTGCAGGATCTGAAACGAATCCTTCTGCAAGACCTGCGCCCCTTCGCCTACAACCTGACCGTTCGCCTTGCCGAATACGCCAAAGGCCGACAGCTCGACGCCGCCGATTTCGTCGTAGTCAACAAAATCGTGGACCAAGCCGCCGACCACCGGCATCCCCTGCGCCACCTCGTCGAAGCCATCGCCACCGGGGATCTGTTGCGGCAGCGTTAGCCCGCATCTTTAGCTCGCGCCAGCGGCAATTTTGGCCAATGCTCGGCCGATCCTATGAAGCACTTCTCAGTCGTCTTATCGCTATTCCTATCGATTTCAGCATTAGTTGCCGGAGATACCCTTCTCATTCGCACCCAAGCCGAATGGAAAAAAGCCGTAGCCGATTCCAAGGGAGTCGCCATTGAAAATGGCACCGTGACGCCCACCGAAAAAGCCGGACAGATCCGCACGCACCTACAAAAATTCGACCGCAAACAAACGGCCAAGGCGCTGACCCTCACCCAATCGGCCGTGTGGCAAAACTGGAACCCGATCGAAAACCTCGGCCCGGCCAACCTGAGCGATGCCCCGGTGCTGCTCACCGTGGGACCGGGTAACTATTGGATGTTCGGCCGCTACGGCGGTCGACGCGGCGGCGCATTCAAAGCCGAGAAGGCAACGCTGAAGGGTTTTGATATGCCATTGCGGACGACCCCTTTCCCCAACCAATTTAACGCGCCCGGTGGGCTCAAGCCGGGCAAGGGCGGCTACCACGCCTGGCAAAGCCGCGACATGAAGAACTGGGTGCACCACGGCCCCGTCACCGAAGGGTTTTCCCGCTGGGTCACCAGTGCCGAGTGGGTCGATGGCAAGGCCTACATCTACTATGATTTTCCAAACGATCAGGATCCGCACGTCTACGTGGACGACAACCTCTTCGACGGTGTCCCCGGCAAAAACATGGGCATCGCCGTGAAGGATCCCTCGCACGGTTCAGACGCCGGCTTCATCCGCGATCTCCAAGGCAACATGCACGTGATCATCGAGGACTGGAGCCCGATCAACGCCAGCAAACGCTCGTGGGATTCTCCGCTCGCCGGCCACGCCGTGAGCCCGAACGGCCTGAACAATTTCAAGTTCCAAAAACCCGCCGTCGACAACCGGACGAAACCCACCGGCAAGATCGCCACCTACAACCATCCGCACTGGCTCAAGGAGGATCCGAAGCGCTTCAAGACCAACGTCGCCAAGTACGAAGTGCACCAGCCGGAGCAGGAAGCCTACGGCGATTGGGCGGCCATTTGCATCGGCGGCCAATACTATCTCTTCGGCGATTACGATCCCGCCGGCGGTCACCAAATGAGCGTCGGCTGGTTTACTTCTGCGTCCATCAATGAACCTTTCAAGTGGTGCGACAAAATCGGTAACGGTCACCCCGATCCGGACGTCGCCTTCGCCGAAGGCCAGTTCTATCTCGCCACCCAACAGCGCACCGACTACGTGAGCCCCGGCCCGTGGGTTGAGACCGTCACCGCCCGCGTCGGCGTCGATACCAACAACGACGGCAAGATCAACCAGTGGACCGACTGGACCGAGGTCAAGGAGACCTACGACTACATCAAGGGCTACTCCAAACAAATCCAACGCACCCCCGCCGCGCTCGATCTCTCCAAGCTCCCCGCTGGATTTGCCTTCCAGATCGAGTTGAAGATCACCGACTCCACCGCCAACAAATCCAAGCCCATCCTCGAGAGCCTGCAGCTTGAACTCAACTAACCGCGCGCGATGTCCTTACGTTTAATTACAATCCTGACGACGCTGTGGATCGGTCTGCCCGCACAAGCGGAGCGAGCCAACCGCCCCAACTTCGTGGTGATCTTCACGGACGACCAAGGCTATGGCGATCTCAGTTGTTTCGGGGGCAAGCATGTTCACACCCCGCGCATCGATCGCATGGCCAAAGAAGGCGCCAAACTCACAAGCTTCTACGTGGCGGCCCCGGTTTGCACTCCGTCCCGAGCCGCGTTGATGACCGGTTGTTACCCATCGCGTATCGATATGGCGACCGGCTCGAATTTCGCCGTCCTGCTGGCAGGAGACCCCAAGGGGCTGAACCCCAATGAAATAACCATCGCCGAAATCCTGAAAACGGTCGGATACAAAACCGCCATCTCCGGCAAATGGCATCTCGGGGATCAACCGGAGTTTCTGCCCACTCGACAAGGGTTCGACGAGTTTTTTGGCATCCCCTTCAGCCACGACATTCATCCGTTTCACCCACGCCAGAACCACTTCAAGTTCCCGCCCTTGGCCTTGCTCGAAAACGAAACGGTCACCGAAATGGATCCCGACGCAGATTACCTGACCAAACGCATCACCGAACATGCGGTGTCATTCATTGAGCGCAACAAGGAAAACCCCTTCTTCCTCTACGTCCCGCACCCCATCCCGCATAAGCCACTCCATGTGGCCCCGCCGTTCATGAAAGGTGTGGCGAAGGAAATCACTGAGAAACTAAAACTCGAGAATGGCACGGTCGACTACAAGACCCGCGACCGTCTCTTTCGTCAGGCCATCAACGAGATCGACTGGTCGGTGGGGCGCATCCTCGACACCCTCAAAAAGCACGATCTTGACGACAACACGCTGGTGATCTTCACCTCCGATAACGGCCCCGCCATTGGCAGCGCCGGCCCGCTCAAAGGCCGCAAAGGCAGCACCTTCGAAGGCGGTATGCGCGAAGCCACAGTGATCCGTTGGCCCGGCAAAATTCCGGCGGGCAAAACCAATCCCAAACTCATGACCACCATGGATCTACTCCCCACCTTCGCCAAACTCGCCGGCGCCAAGCTTCCGAATGACCGCGTCATCGACGGCAAAGACGTCTGGCCGGTACTCACCGGCAAGGCGAGCACTCCGCATGAAGCCTTTTTCTACCACAGCCGCACCAACCTCAACGCCGTGCGCTCAGGCAATTGGAAGCTCCACGTTAACAAAGGCAAACCCACCCAACTGTACAATCTGGAAACCGATATCGGTGAAAAACAAAACGTGCTCAAGGCAAACCCTGACATTGTGCGTCGCCTCCAAAACCACCTTCAGGTGTTCACCAAGGATATCGCAAAAAACAGTCGGCCGGCCGCCTTTGTAAAAAACGCCAAACCCCTTTCCAAATAACTCATGAAACCTGCCTCACTCCTGAAGCTTGTTACTGAATTTCAAACACGCCAAACTCGACTGGTAACGAATCGTTCTCTGAAAATCACTCGTGTCCATTCGTGTTTACAAAAAGGAACAATCCAATGAAAAACTCCCCCCTCTGGCTCTGCCTCACCGCCCTCGCCTTCGCCCTCCACACCTCCCCGCTTCTGGCCCAGGAAGGTCAGGCGAATAAGCCGCGGGTGAATAATGAAAAGCCCGGTAGCCGCGGACAGGTGAAGCGCGTGCATCCGCATGCGCTCAAGCTGATCCTGCAGGGCAAGAAAAAGGAGGCCGCTGCCTACCTGTTTGAGACCTCCGCCTTTGAGGTAAATCCCAAACATACCCAGCTGTTGCTGGACATCGCCAACGACAAGCCCAACGCCTGGAAGTACGATGCCAAGACCTGGCCGTGGGAGCGTGTGCTGCCCGATACCTCACTCAAAAAAGATGCCCCGAGCGAGAAGTTCACCATCGCCTTTGGCGGCGGCTCAGGCTACGTGCCCGCCAACGAACGCGTGTGGAACACCATCGGCGCCATTGATCCACGCGCCATTCTCCTGCTCGGCGACAATGTTTACATCGACGACCCTGAAACACCAGAAATGCAACTGTTCCACTACTACCGTCGGCAAAGCCAGCCCGAATGGATGAAGCTCGCCAAGCGCGTGCCCATCTACGGCATCTGGGATGACCACGACTTCACCACCAACGACGGCTGGGGCGGGCCCGATATCGAGAAGCCCAAATGGAAGCGCAAGGTCTGGGAAATTTTCAAGGAGAACTACGACAACCCTTACTACGGCGGCGGCGAGAAGCAGCCCGGTTGTTGGTTTGATTTCTGGATCGGCAAGGTGCACTTCGTGATGATCGATGGCCGCTACTATCGCGAATCCCCGCGCAGCAAGGAGAACCCTTCCATGCTCGGCCCCGTACAATTGAAGTGGCTCAAGCAAACCCTCAAAAAACCGGCCACCTTCACTGTGTTCTGCACCAACGTGCCCATCACCCCCAAGGTGAAGCCCGGCTCAAAGGATACTTGGGACGGCTTTGCCGGCGAACGTCAGGCGATCTTTGAGCACCTGGCCAAGGAGAAGATTCCCGGTGTCATCATCCTCTCCGCCGACCGCCATCGGTCCGATGCCTACAAGATCGACACCGGCATTGACGGCATGTACCCGCTCTACGAATGGCAGTCCTCACGTCTCACCAATCAACATGTGCACGGCCTGATCAAGCACTCGCTTTTTGGTTACAACGAAAAGCAATCCTTCGGCCGCGTGGACTTCGATCTCAAGGCCGACGATCCAACCGTCAAATACACCATCATCAACATCGACGGCAAACCCATCCACGACCTCACCCTCAAGCGCAGCGAACTGCAGTTCAAATAAACGAACATCCTTTCAACCATGAAACTCACATCCGCTCTCACCACCCTCGCCGTGCTCCTTTTTGGAGCGTTCACCACGCAAGCCGCTCCCGATGGCGCCCGGCCCAATGTGATTCTCATCATGGCCGACGACATGGGCTACGAAGCGTTGTCCGCCAACGGCAGCGAATCCTGCAAGTCGCCCAACCTCGACAAGCTGGCAGCGAACGGCGTGCGCTTCACCAACTGTTTCTCCAACCCGATCTGTACGCCGTCGCGGACGAAGATCATGACCGGCCATTACAACGTCCGGAACTACGTGAAGTTTGGCTGGCTGGATCGTGAACAAACCACCTTCGCTCATCAGCTCAAGGCTGCCGGCTACGCGACCGCCATCGCCGGCAAGTGGCAACTCGGCAAAGACAAGGATTCACCGCAGCATTTCGGATTCGAACAATCCTGCCTCTGGCAACACACCCGAAGTGGTCGATCCAACGAAGATGGCAAACGCATCGACCGCCGCTTCGTCAACCCACTATTGGAGATCAACGGCGTGGAGAAGGATTACACCAACGGCGAATACGGTCCGCAGGTCTGCACCGACTTCCTCTGCGACTTCATCGACGCGAACAAGAAGAAGCCTTTCCTCGTGTACTACCCGATGATCCTCACGCACTGCCCCTTCGACCCCACACCGGACTCCACCGACTGGGATCCCAAGCGGCTCGGTTCCACCACCTACAAGGGCGACCGCGAAGATCCTCAGCGCCACTTCATTGACATGGTTGCCTACGCCGACAAGGCCGTCGGACAGATCGTGGCGCAGCTCGAAAAATCCGGTGTGCGCGACAACACGCTAATCATCTTTACGGGCGATAATGGTACGGACACACCCATTGTTACTCCCTGGAACGGAACTAAGGTTGTGGGTGGCAAAGGCACCATGAGCGACACGGGCACACGCGTGCCGCTCATCGCCAGTTGGCCGGCTGGCATCCAAAAGCCCGGGCGCGTAGTGGATGATCTCGTCGAGTTCACCGACATGTTCCCAACGCTCTGCGAAGTCACCGGCGCCAAGCTGCCTAAGAACCATCCCGCTGACGGCGCCAGCATCGTCCCCGTACTCCAAAACAAGGCGTCCGCCCGCACAAAGGATTGGATCTACATCTGGTACCGCAAGCAGGTCATGATTCGCAACAAGCAATACGCCCTCCTCGCCAACCAAGACGGCACCAACACCGCCTTCACCCGCTATAAAGGCCCTTTTGACGGCAAGCAGTTGAAGGACAACAAACTCAGCCAATCCGAGCGCGCGCTCAAGGACCAGTTCGAAGCCAAGCTCGCCGAGCTGGCCAAGACCCGCCTCACCACCGCCAGCAAAGAAGGCCGCATCCAAGGGCTGAAGAACAAGACCAACCGGTAAGCTTTTTCAAATCTACCAGAACATGAAACCCCTTCACCTTTTCGCCGCTATGTTGGTGACCGTATTCACCCTGCCCGCGCAAGGCGCCAAGCGGCAACCACCGCCGGTTCGCAAATTTGATGGACCGGGCGCGCCCAAGTTCATTCGACTCGATGCCAAGCCGGGGCTCAACCCGCCCGTGGCCGCCAATGGCAATTACCTGATTGGCCCGGAATACCAGCCGGCGCCGGAGACGAAGGCCAACCCCAATGTGCCGCAGGGCAAGATTCACCAGTTCAAAATCGATTCCCGCACCACCAAGCTGCTGAACCCCGGCATCGCGCGCAAGGTCTTCGGCACGGTCGATCCCAACAACCCCAAGACCTTGATCGTGGACACGCACAAGATTGATTACGTCCGCCAGATCACCGTTTACGTGCCCGCCCAGTACCGGCCCGGCGAGGCCGCTCCTTTCATCGTCTGCCACGACGGGCCCAAAGGAAAACCCAACCTCACCTTGCCCCGCATTCTCGATAACCTGATCGCCCAGAAACGCGTTCCCGCCCAGATCGCTATCATGGTGGCTAACGGCGGCGGCGATGCTCAAGGCCATCAACGCGGCAAGGAATACGACACCATGTCCGGCCTGTTCGCCGAATACATCGAGACCGAGGTGTTGCCGTTGGTGGAGAAAAACTGCGGCGTGAAACTCACCAAGAATCCGGATGGCCGGGCCGTGATGGGTAGCAGCTCCGGCGGTTCCGCCGCCCTGATCATGGCGTGGTATCGCACGGATCTTTATCACCGCGTGCTGACCACCTCCGGCACCTTCGTCAACCAGCAATGGCCGTTCAATCCCAAGACCCCCGGCGGCGCCTGGGATTTTCACGACCAGCTCATCCCGCAGAGTCCCAAGAAACCGCTTCGCATCTTTCTGGCCGTGGGCGACCGCGACAACTTCAACCCCAACGTCATGCGCGACGATATGCACGATTGGGTGGAAGCCAACCATCGCATGGCCAAGGTGCTCAAGGCCAAGGGTTACGATTACCAATATCTGTTTTGCCAAAACTCCGGCCACGGCATCCGCAACGCCAAGACCCAGTTCCTGCCCCACGCACTGGAATGGGTCTGGCACGGCTACAAACCGAAGGAGTAAACTTCTGAGCAACTCCTTTTACTTCACAAAATTTCGACCAAAGTTACAGTAAATGAATAATGAAATTATACCTTATTTGGAGATGTGCAAACGTGAAGGATCAAGCCTGCAAAGAGGCATGAATTACCGACTCGGACATGACCACTCAGTTATTTTAATGTCTGTGCGTCCTGGAGCCCCATACGAAGACCGATTAGAAGACAATGGTGAAACACTTATTTATGAAGGTCACGATATAAACAGAACAAGAACAGGCCCAAACCCAAAAACAGTCGATCAACCAGAAAAGTATTCAACAGGCAAGTTGACTGAAAATGGAAAGTTTAATTAAAGCAGCCCAACTAGCCAAGCGGCGCGAACAATTACCAGAACGGGTACGTGTTTATGAAAAAATCAAACCCGGGATCTGGACTTATAATGGTGTTTTCCATCTCATTGATTCCTGGCGAGAAAAATCTAATCGAAGACATGTTTTTAAATTTCGCCTTGTTGCTGTAGAGGGCGACGAAGATTTCTCTCGACCTGTAAGTATTGACATTCCACACAGAAGAATAATACCGACGAATATCAAGTTAGAAGTTTGGACTCGAGATCAGGGCCAGTGTGTTGAATGTGGATCGGAAGACAATCTCCACTTTGACCATATCCTTCCTTTTTCAAAAGGCGGAACCTCTATAACAACGGATAACATTCAGCTTCTTTGCATGCGACACAACCTTAAAAAATCCGCGAAAATACAATAAATCCCTCCAGGTAATCGCAATGAAAACAATTGACATTTACTCTGTTGCATATGCGCTCGTTTTCTTTGCATTTTCACCTGCGGCCGCCGCCAAGCCCAATGTGCTGTTCGTCATTTCGGACGACCTGAACTACGCCCTCGGCGGAGACGGCCATCCCGAATGCAAGACGCCGAACCTTGATCGGTTTGCCAAGACGGGCGTTAGCTTTACGCGGGCGTATTGTCAGTTTCCGTTCTGTGGTCCTTCGCGGGCTTCCATCATGACGGGCCAGTATCCGTTGGTGAACGGCGTGATGCGCAACGGAGGCAAGGTCGATCCCAACCGGGTGACCCTTCCCCGGCACTTTGCCAACCACGGCTATTGGAGCGCGCGCGTGAGCAAGATCTATCACATGGGCATCCCCGTCGACATCGTGCAAGGAACGTCCGGCCCGGACCATGCCGCTTCTTGGAGCGAGGCCCATAATATCACCGCCCTCGAAACGATGACGCCTGGCAAGCTGGCCGATTACACGCATCCAGACGCCGCCGAGCATTACCCCGCCGAACGCGCCAAATGGGCCGCCGCGCATCGTGAAGGGGCTCCCTACAAAATGCATCCCTCCATCCGCGGCGATTACGCCGTGCTCGAAGTAGCGGATAAGGACACCGGATTACTCGCCGATACCCTGGCCGTCGACAAGGCCCTCGCACTGCTCAAAGGCCGCCAAGGCCAGGCCAAGCCCTTCTTTCTCGCTGTCGGCTTGGTGCGCCCGCACTTTCCGTTTGTGGCGACCGAGGGCAGCCTTGAACCTTATGATGCCCATCGAATGGCTCATCCGGATTTTCCGCAGGACGATCACGCCGACATGCCGACCGGCTCCAAGGGACGCATGATGGAGCTAAAGAAAACCGCCGTCCGGGAAGTCCGCCGCGGTTACTACGGCGCGGTCACTTACATGGACGCGCAATTTGGCCGCCTCATGAACGGGCTCGATCATCTCAAGCTTCGCGGCAACACCATCGTCGTCTTCGTCTCCGACCACGGCTATCTGCTGGGCGAACATCAGATGTGGAAAAAAGGCGTCCTTTGGAACGAAGCCATCCATGTCCCGCTCATCATTTCCGCGCCCGGCAAAAAGCAAGGCGCGCGCACGAATCACATCGTCGAACTCATCGACCTGTATCCTACCCTCGCCGAACTCGCGGGCTTGCCTCCCGAACCCAAGGCCCAAGGGCAAAGCCTCGTACCGCTGTTGAATAACCCAGACGCAAAACTCCCGCGTCAAGATGCCTGGACAACCGTCGCGCGCGGCCATGGCCTACGTTCCGGCAAATGGGCCTTCATGTGGTACCCCGCCTCCAAGCGCACCAAAACCGAAGGATTCATGCTCTACGACATGGAGAAAGATCCGAAACAATTCACCAACCTCGCCAATGACCCCGCCCACGCCGCCATCAAGGCCAAGCTCTTAGAGCGCTTGAAAGAACGGCTCAATGAAGTAAAGTGAACGGTGATGAGATTCTCAATTGCGCTATGTGCACTGGCCATTCTGACACCCGCGGTAATTGCCGAACCGCCGCCGGCATTGGAGCGTTACCGTAATTTGGAGTTCCCACCGCGACCGGAGAATTTTGACAAGGGTTGGCGTGAACGGGTAGCGCTGGAATTTGAGATTATCAATCAGGCCAACCTGTCCTCCCTGCGCGCGGGTCTGACTGACAAAAACGAATTTGTACGATCCATGGCCGCCCGGGCGCTGGGCATTCGTGGAGACAAGGCCTCGGCCAATGCGCTGGCGGAGGTGGCCCGGAAAGATCGGGAGTTCATGGTTCGCATTCGGGCCGTGGAATCACTTGGTCTGCTCAAGATGAAGGCGGAGGTGATTGAGGCGGCAAAGAAGGATCGCCAAGGCGCTGTGCGCTGGTCGGCTGATTTGGCCGCTGACCAGCTCAAGAGCAAACAGGATTGTGCCGGCCAAATTCGGCGGGCGTTTGCGGCGGGCATTAACCGCAAGAAAATGGGCTCGGCAATGATCGGGCAACCCGCTCCGGATTTCACCGCCCAAACGCTGGACGGCAAGCCCTTCAAGCTATCGACCGTTCTGGGCAAGAAACCCATTGCGCTGTATTTTGCGGCCTTCGATCAATGAGGCGGCTGCATGCATGAGCAGGCGCAGTTGCGCCTGAAAAAAGAAGAAGTCCTTAAGCTGGGTGCAGAAGTATATCTGATCCAGTCCCATGACCTGCTGCGCACCCGGGTGTTTAAGGAGGAGAATCGGTTGCTCTCCCGCGGCAACGGCCCGTTCGCCAAACAAAAGAGCCTCGTCTTCAGCACGGCACTGGCTGATCCGGCGGGACAGGCGGCAGCGATTTATGGGGTTGCCCGCAAATGCATCCGCTGGGGCGGCTGGGTAGAGAACAACCCTTGTTGGTTCGTTATCGATCGCAAAGGCATTCTCACCTACGCAGCGCATCCCACGTTTGCCTCGCCTACTTCCTATGTAAAGGAAGTTGACGATATGCTAAAAGCACTGGAGCAAGCTTCCCGCCACTCCAATTAGCCCCCGCTAAAAGCTGGCCTTCGCAGGCGCTTTGGTACAGATTCCCCGCCCATTATGATCCGTTTCCTTACGCTTCTCTTTGCACTGACATTGCCCATCAAGGCCGAGAATCGCCCGCCCAACATCGTGTTCATTTTCATTGATGACTGGGCCTGGAACGGCACCCCGATTGCCTTTGATGAGGCGATGGCCAATTCCAAAATGCCCGTGCTGCAGATGCCGCATCTCAAGCGGCTCGCACGCGATGGTATGAAGTTTCGCAACGCCTACGCCTCGCCGCAGTGTTCGCCTTCGCGTGTGTGTGTGCAGACCGGCCAATCCTCCCCGCGCAATGGCTACACCGTGTTCTCGAATGCGCTCGGGCAGGAATATTTTAACGTCAAGAAATCGCGCGGCCTGCCGGTGATCTCCTGCATCTCGGATATGACACTCGATCCCGAGGCCGTGACCATTCCGGAGGCGCTCAAGCCGTTGGGCTATGCGAGCGCGCATTTTGGTAAATGGCATATGCGCGGCGATCCCGGCGCTGAGGGGTACATCGCGCATGACGGCGATACCACCAACGACCCCGGCAACACCGTGGGCAAAGTCGCCCGCCAACCGGATGATCTTACCGACCCCAAGCTGATGTTCAGCGTCACCCAACGCTCGATGGACTTCATCGACGCACAGGCCAAGGCGAAGCGGCCTTTTTACCTGCAGATTTCCCACTACGCCATGCACGAGGGCCGCGAATGCCTGCCCGCCACGCGCACCAAGTACGTGAAACATCCCGCCGTGCAGGCCTACTACAAGCGCGCCGGCAAGACCGCCGACAACATCAACCGCAAACAAGACCCCGCCATCTGGCTGGGCATGGCGGAGGATCTCGACCGCTGCATCGGCGACGTGCTCGCCAAGCTTAAGCAGGCCGGCATTGCGGACAACACCTACGTCGTGGTGATGTCCGACAACGGTTATCGTCACAAGGAACTCAAGCTGCATCCCAAGCTCACCCAGCCCATGCACGCCCACAAATGGTGGGTGTGGCAGGGCGGCATTCGTGTGCCGATGATTGTGCGCGGCCCCGGCATCCCCGCCGGCAGGACGTTTGATGGCAACGTGGTGAACTACGATCTGCTCCCCACCTTCGTCGACTGGGCTGGCGGTCAGCCCGGGAAATTAAAAGACATCGACGGCGTTTCCCTCGCCGACTATTTGCGCGGCAAAAAACCGGACGAGGCTTTCCTCAAGCGGCACCTCTATTTTCATTACCCGCACAACCGCACCTCCATGCCGCACTCGGCCATTGTCTCCGGCACGGACAAGGTCATCCACTTTTACGACCACGACGACATCCCGATGCTCTTCGATCTCGCCAAGGACGAAGCCGAGACGACCAATCTTGCCGGCAAGCATCCAGAGCGCCATCAGGCGCTCTTCGGTGAGATGATGCGCTACCTCAAGGCCGTCGACGCCCGCATCCCCAAGGTGAACCCGGACTTCGATCCCGAGGCGTACAAACAAATGGAAGCGTACGAAAAACGCCTGCCCTACGGCCCGTTCAAGGGACGCCGGCCGGCCGGTGATGACGAATAATCCTTTAACACTCCATGAAACGAATGACACTATTGATCGCGGCACTGCTCATTGCAGTCCCGTTACACGGCGAGAACGCAGACCGCCCGAACATCCTCTGGATTACCAGCGAGGACAATAGCATCTCTTGGCTGAGTTGTTACGGTAGTAAAAATGCCAAGACCCCCAACCTAGATCAGTTTGCCAAGGAAGGCTTTCGTTACCTGCACTGCTTCGATAACGCGGCCGTCTGCGCTCCCACGCGATCTACTTGGATCACCGGCCATTACGCCATCTCCATTGGCACCCAGCCAATGCGAAGCCGTTACAAGATTCCGCACGACAAGATTCCCTACTATCCAGACCTATTGAAAGCCGCGGGCTACCACGTTTCTAATGGCGGTAAGACTGATTACAATATCGGCGGCAGAGACGATAAGGATACTTGGCGGGTCGATGGAAAACTAGCCAAGCGCCAGCCCGGACAAAAATTCTTCCAAATCCGCAACATAGGGGACAGCCACGAAAGCCGAGCCTTCCCGAAGAATGCCGGCCAAGTGAAGACTGACCCCGCCAAAATGGTCTTACACGCCTACCATCCTGACCTTCCAGAGATGCGGATGACTTACGCGACTTACACCGATGCGGTCCAGCGCATGGACGCCAAAGTTGGTGAAATTCTCGCTCAACTTAAGGCAGACGGACTCGCGGATGACACCATCGTCGTTTACTGTTCGGATCATGGCGGCGTCTTGCCTCGCAGCAAACGCTTCCTCTATTCGAGTGGAACGCATTGCCCTCTCATCGTTCGTATTCCAGAAAAATGGAAGCATTGGTGGCCCGCCGAAAAACCGGGGATGACCGTGGATCGCATCGTTAGCTTTGTCGATATGCCTAAAACATTCCTTAGCCTTGCGGGTGCCGCAGTCCCCAAAAGCTACCAAGGGCGCATTTTTCTCGGTGGCGACATCGAGCCGGCCCCAAAATACCACCTCAGCTTTCGGGAACGAGCCGACGAGTGCTCTGACATGGTCCGCGGCATGCGTGACGAACGGTATGCTTACATTAAAAACTATATGCCTTGGGCCCCTAACGGACAAAAGCTCCGATACATGTGGACGATGACCGGCACCCAAGCCTGGGAAAAACACTACCAAGACGGCAAGTGCGATGCGGTGACCGGACGTTTTTTCCGCCCTCGGCCCTCTGAGGAGTTCTTTGATACCGTGAATGACTTCGACAATATCCACAACCTAGCCAACTCCCCCCAACACCGGGCCAAGCTTACCGAGTTGAAACAGGCTTTACGTAAGAAACAATTGGAACTGTTCGACTCGGGTCTGCTGCCTGAAAACATGCGGGTACGCCGGGCCGAAGCCCATGGGCTGACGATCTACGAAATGGTCCGAGACCCAAAACTTTACCCTCTCGAAAAGTACCTAGACTTTTCCGACTTGGCCCTATCCCGAAATCCCACCAACCTGAATCAGCTGATCAAGGGCATGAACGACCCGGACGAAGGGATTCGCTACTGGGCCATCTGTGGCCTGTTCCTTCTCGAAGAAAAAGCCAAGCCTGCGCTCAAAACTATAGAAAAAGCGCTAATTGACGACAGCACTGAAGTCCAAATGATGGCCGCATGGACCCTGCACAAATTCGGAGACCAAGAGAAAGCCGCAGCCGCTTTATCCGCGGTCCACAAGGTCTCGAATAAGGACAAACCCCTTTATGAATCCATCAAGCGCTGGATGAACGCGGTTCACCCAAAACACTAAGCTCATACTCCGATGACCATTCACGCATCGCTCCGTTCACACCTGTTTTGCATTCTGTGGAGTTTCATACTGCTCCCGTTCATCACCCTGCCCGCGGCGACCAAACAGCAACCGAATGTCCTCTTCCTCGCAGTCGATGACATGAACGACTGGATCGGCTGCTTAAACACCACCCCACGGGCGCTCACGCCGAACATCGACAAACTGGCCGCGCGCGGCGTGAACTTCTCCAACGCCCACACCGCCGGCGTGTATTGTGCCCCCAGTCGCGCCGCAATTTTCTCCGGCCAATTCGCCTCCACCACCGGCTGTTATCAGAGCGCCACTTATTTTGTGGAACACCCCCAAATCGAATCGCTGCAAACCAGCTTCGCCAAGGCCGGCTATGCCACTTATGGCGGCGGCAAACTGTTTCATCATCCGGCCGGCAACATCGACACGCGCAACTGGACGGAGTTTTTTCTGCGCAATCCACACCAG
Organism: Limisphaerales bacterium; assembly: GCA_014382585.1. Taxonomy (NCBI): domain Bacteria; kingdom Pseudomonadati; phylum Verrucomicrobiota; class Verrucomicrobiia; order Limisphaerales; species Limisphaerales bacterium. The sequence continues at coordinate 60,312 of JACNJL010000048.1, forward strand.
CGGAATGCCGGTTGGCCGATGGAATCGTGGAGCAAGGAAACCCCCTTCCCTCACCCGTTCCCGGCCAGTTCGTACAACGCCGGACAGGAAATCAGTGGCGGCCTCTTTCTTGAGTGGGCGCCGATTCCGAATGATCAGGAGGAACACCTCGCCGACACCCAGCGCGCCAATTGGGCGGTGCAGCAACTCCAGAAAAAACACGATCAACCCTTCTTTCTGGGCGTGGGGTTTTACGCCCCGCATTATCCGAATTATTGTCCGCAAAAATATTTCGATCTCTACGAGACTGAGAAAATCAAACTGCCCCCGATCAAGAAGGACGACCTCGCCGATTTACCGGCTCGGATTCAAAAGATTCGAACCAACCGCGCCCGAGTCCATGACAAGCTGGAATCGCTGGACGCCGTGGATGACGCGATCCATGGCTACCTCGCCTGTATCAGTTATGCGGATGCCATGATCGGCCGTGTGCTGGATGCGCTCGAAGCCAGCCCGCATGCCAACAACACCCTCGTCGTGCTCTGGAGTGATCACGGCTACCATCACGGCGAGAAAGGGCAATGGGGCAAACACACCCTTTGGGAGCGCACCTCCAACGTCCCCTTCATCTGGGCCGGCCCCGGCGTCGCCAAAGGGGAGCGTACCGACGTCACCGTTAGTCTGATCGATATCTATCCAACCCTTGCCGAGATGTGCCAACTGCCCAAGCCGCATCAATCGCTCGAAGGCACCTCGCTGGCCGCCACCTTGGGCAAGCCCTCAGAAGCCAAGGATCGCACCGTGTTTTTGCCGTATCTGCAACCCGGCGAATACGCCGCCATCAACCGCGACTGGCGTTACATTCGCTATGCCGATGGCGAGGAACTCTACGATCTCAAGGCCGACCCGAACGAATGGCACAACCTCGCCGATCAACCCCGGCACGCGGCCGTGAAAACCAAACTAGCGGCAATTGCCCCGAAACAATTCGCCCCACAAGCCCAGAAGTTTAACGTCAAACGCGATCTCGTGGTGAAAGACGGCCGGTTTGAATGGAAATACCGAAAAGGCAACACCACGCCAACCCCGACCTTTAAACCGCCCGTGACGTCCAAACCCGTCGCCCCAAAACCAACACAGCCTAAGGAGAAATTACCCAATACACTTCACCTCAAGCGATAATGAACAGAACGAAATCAATGATCGCTATATCACGTGTTATAATCGGCCTACTGTTTCTACTGGCTGCCATCTTAACTGAAGCTGCGGACCGGCCAAACGTATTGTTAATCGTATGCGATGATTTGAACACACACGTATCCCCCGCCGGTTACGAGCCGATTCACACGCCGGTGATGAAACAGTTCGCTACCGAAGCCCAAACGTTTCAGCGGGCGTTTTGCCAATATCCCGTTTGCGGCCCCTCACGCGCTTCGTTCATGAGCGGACTCTATCCTGAATCAACTGGGGTACTCGATAACACAGCCGATATCCGACAAACCCGACCGAACACTGTGAGTTTGCCGCAACATTTCAAACAACACGGCTACTGGACCGGCGGCGTGGGTAAACTGTTTCACACCCCGAAGCACGACCACGGGGACGCTGCCTGGAATATCAATCTACGATTCGACAATGATGAGTTGCCCAATGTCCGTGCAGCTCGTCAGAAGTTTGAGGCAGAACACGGTTCAGTAGAAACGGGCCCTAACCGTCGTCGATGGCGCACACTAAAGAAACAGGTTTCAGCCAAACTCAGTGGCCAATCCCCGCCGGGCCATGGCCCCAGCGGCCTCACTGATGCCCAGCATAAGGATGGTAAAAACGCCCGGCAAGTCGCCCAATGGTTAACCCAAAAGACGTATGGAGATCAGCCATTCTTGATCGCCTGCGGCATCCAGAAACCGCATGTGCCCTTTCTGGCACCTAACAAGTATTTCGATCTCTATCCGTTAAACAAAATCACCTATAAACCGGACCATCCAAAACTTTGGGATTCGCTCCCCTCATTGGCCAAGGTGAAACGCTACGAATCGTTTGGTTTCGAGCTCGGCAAGGAAAATGACGCCTTACGCCGCGAATATACACAGGCCTATCATGCGTGCATTTCATTTATCGACGCGCAGATCGGAATCATGCTTGAGGCTCTCAAGCAAAGCGGCCACTGGAACAATACCGTGGTGATCATCACCTCCGATCATGGCTATCATCTCGGCGACCATTTTCTTTGGGGCAAGGTCACTCTATTCGATATTGGAGCCAAGGTTCCATTAATCATCCGCGCCCCCGGCCTCACCCAAGCTGGCAGCACATCGCAGGCGATGGTGGAGTTAATCGATCTGTATCCCACCCTCGCCGATCTGGCCGGCTTACCCAAGCCGACACATTTACAAGGCACCTCGCTTCGGCCACTCCTTGGGCATCCGGAACGACTCGGTAAAAAGAAATTTGCTTACACAATCGTCACACGCGGCCCCAAGCTGGGCTACGCATTGCGTAATCAAAACTGGCGTTACGCAAAATGGCCCGATGGTGAGGAACTCTATAACCTTAATTCCGACCCAGAAGAGAAACAGAACCTGGCCGGAAAACCCCATCTCAACGAACGTCTCATGGAATTTCGCCAGAATCTCGCCGCCAAACAGATTGAATCTGCCTCCAAAAAACGGTAGTCTTATTGCCGGTTTGGCATCACTTATTTTCCATCCACGCTTACGCGTTTTCGTCTGCTTACTTGGCTTTGTCCTGGGAGGGCTGTCGTCCGTTCAGGCCGAGCGCCCATCGCCGCTGCAGTCTTACAAAACCGATATTCTGCCGCTCATTCAAAAGCATTGCGTCCAATGCCACGGGCCGGAGAAACAGAAGGGCAAGTTTCGGATTGATACGCTCGGGGCAAATTTGCACGAAGGCGAAAGTGCCGGCTACTGGCATGAGGTGCTGGACCAGCTCAACGAAGGTGAGATGCCGCCAACGGACGAAAAGCAGCTGACCCAGACCGAGCTGAACCGCTTTACCGCCTGGCTGGAATCGGGTCTCAAACAAGCCGCCGCCAAGCGTTCAAGCACGGGCGGACGTCAACTCATGCGACGCATGAGCCAGTACGAGTACCAGTACACGCTGGAGGATTTACTGGGCGGCCGGCTCGATTACACCGCCCACATCCCCGGCGATCTCTCAGGCGAGGACGGCCTCATGACCAACGCCAAACACCTCGGCATGTCGCCCGTGCTCATGAACGGCTATATGGAAGTGGCGCTCATGGCGCTCGACGAAGCCCTGCCGGAGACGCCCAGCAAGATTCACAAGGCGACTCACACTCAATTCCAGCCCGCCAAGATTCGTGGCCAACGAGAATTGGGGGTTCCCAAACGCAAGAATGGCGAACCCAAGCCCAAGACCCAAATCGTACGGACCGATCCGCGCGTCATTGCGCCGACTCCCGGTTTCAAGCTCTCCCACTTCAAGGCGGACCTGCCGCGCAAGGTCACCTTCGTGGAACGCCCCTTTTCCGGTCGGTTCGCCATTCGCTTGAAGGTGAAGGCCACGGCGGATTCCATCGGTCGCCTGCCGGAGCTGACCCTTCACGTCGGCCACCGTGCCTCGGGCGATTACGACCCCAAGAAAATCATGGGCCGTCAAATGGTCGATCCCGCCAAGGGCGAACACGTCATTGAATTCACCGGCAACATCGAGGATTTCCCGCTCGGCAAAAAAGACGGCTACTACAATGGCAGCGGCAGTCACGATGTGACGCACCTGTCCGTGTACGTTTGGAACACCGCCGAGCCAAAGGAACGGTACACTCGGTTCACGCCACTCGACGAGGTGGACGAGCCATTGATCCATCTGGTGTCCGTGGAAATGGAAGGGCCGCTCTTGGACGGGTATCCCAGCGAGACGGCCAGAAACCTCTTCCCGCCCCAGCCGGCCAACCTCAATGAAGCCGCGCACATCCGGCAAACACTCGCCACCTTCATCGGCCGCGCCTTCCGCCGCGAAGCTCGTCCGGAGGAAGTAGACAACGCCTTCGCCGCTTTCGGACGTTTCAAAAAACTGACCGGCGACGACCAAGACGCCATGCGCAAGACGATGGCCACCCTGCTCGTCTCCCCGAAATTCCTCTACCTCGTGGAGCCCTCGCCTGAAGCCAAGCCCAAACAGGCCCGGCGGCTCAACGCCTATGAACTGGCCACCCGCCTCTCCTATTTTCTCTGGGCCTCCATGCCCGACAACGAATTGCTCGCCCTCGCCGCCAACGGTCAATTGCTGCGGCCCGAGGTCCTCAAGGAACAAGTTACGCGCATGCGCAAGGACGCCAAGTTCCGCCGGTTCGCCCGGCACTTCAGCCACCAATGGCTCGGCCTGCCGTCGCTGGAGAACGTCGCCATCAACCCCAAGCTGCACCCTGATTTCACTGACGCCACCCGCGAAGCGCTCAAGGAGGAAACCCTCGCCTTTGCCGAGCACGTTTTCGCCCACGACCTCAGCGCGCTGAATTTCGTTCAGTCGGACTTCGCCATGCTCAACAACACACTGGCCAAGCATTACGACATTGCAAACGTGCACGGCTCGCATTTTCGTCCCGTGAAGCTGGCCGCCCAATCCGCCCGCGGCGGCGTGCTCACGCAGGGCAGCGTGCTGCTCATGGGCAGTGACGGCGCCGAATCCAACCCCATCTACCGCGGCGTGTGGCTCCGCAAACGCCTCTTCGCCGATCCGCCGCCACCACCGCCGCCCGGCGCGCCGCCCTTGGAGAAGAAGGACGATTCCAAGCTCTCCCTCAAGGAACAGATCGCGGCGCACCGCGAGAACGCCGCCTGCGCCCGCTGCCACAACAAGATCGATCCGTGGGGCATTGCCTTCGAGGCCTACGATCCCACCGGCCGCCTCAAGGCCACCGCCTTCGATGCCTCCACCATTTTGCCCGACGGCGCGGAAATCGACGGACTACAGGCCCTGCAAGATTACGTGCTCGAAAAGAAATCGCGCGACTTCGCCCACGGCTTCGTCCGCCGCATCACCGGCTACGCGCTGGGCCGTCAACTTGAGTACTCCGATGATCCGCTCGTCGAACAACTCACCGACAATTTGATTGCCAACGAATATCGCGCCGGTAGCCTTATCGAAGGTCTGGTCACCAGCGCCGCTTTTCTCACCAAATAGATTTAGCAACACTCATAAGCACATGAAAAAGTCCTGGCACCTTTCCCGTCGTGAAGTCCTCCGAGGCTTGGGCGGCATCTCCCTGGGCCTGCCGTTTCTGGAGGCCATGGCGGCGACCGCGCCCAAGCAAGCCACCGCGCCCAAGCGTCTGGCCTGCATGTTTTTCCCCAACGGCGTCACCCTGCCCAAGGAGAATGACCCGCACCACGCCGAGTGGCATTGGTTCCCCAAGGGAGAGGGCAAGGGCTTTAAGCTGAACAAGTCCACCGAATCGTTCGAGCCGCACCGAAACGACATCACGTTCCTATCCGGCCTCTCCCATCCCGCCGGACGGCACATGGCCGGCCATGGTGTTTCCGACGTCTTTCTCACCGCCGGCCCCGTGGATGCCAACTCTTACCAGAACACCGTTTCCTTTGACCAACTTGTGGCGGAGAAAAATGGCCGCGACACCCGCCTGCCGTTCCTGCCGCTCTCCGTCGGCGGCGGCGTCGGCACGCTTGGCCGCACCCACACCCTCTCCTACACCAAGACCGGCCAACCCATTCCCGCCGAGAGCAACATTCGCCGCTGCTTTAACCTCATGTTCGGTCAGGAAAAGGATAGCCTCGATAAGGCGCGGCGCGAATTACTTGTGCGCAAGAGCATGCTCGACGGTGTGCTGGAGGATTCCCGCTCGCTGAAGACCCGCCTCAATGCCGCCGACCGGAGCACGCTCGACAACTACCTCGACTCCGTTCGCCAACAGGAGCAACGCATCCAGCGTCTCGAAAGCTGGCTCGACCGCCCCAAGGCTGAAGTCGCCGAGACGTCACTCAGCATCGACGCCACCAGCGCTAACATGCAGGACTACGTCCGGGCCTTTTACGATCTTATGTTCCACGCCTTCCGCACCGACACCACGCGTGTCATCACGCACATGCTCGGCATCGAAGGCGGCGGCTCCAAGTCCGACCATTTCCCCACCGCCCTCGGCCTCGACGCCCATCACGCCCTGAGTCACCGCCGCAAAACCTCCTTCAAGGACTGGGGTGTTTGGGACAAATTCATGAACGAAAACTTCGCCTACCTCCTGAAGCAACTCTCGGAAGCCCCCGAAGGCGAAGGCAGCGTGCTCGACAACACGCTGATTATGTACGGCTGCTCCACCAGCACCACGCACCTAGCGCGGAACTACCCGCTGATCCTTGCCGGCGGCAAGAACATGGGCCTGCAACACGGCCACTTCCGCAAGTTCGACGAGGACAAAGTCCGCCTCGCCGACATGTACGTCACCCTGCTCAACACCCTCGGCGTGGAGACCCAGCAGTTCGGCGACAGCACCCGCGAGCTAAACGAGATTCTGCAGGCGTAGTTAGCGCGCCACCAAGTCCGAAATGCCCGCGTCCCACTTGAGCGTGGCCGCGCGGGTGAGATCGCCGGTGGCGGAAATACGGTAGGCCGTCAGGGTTGCGCCGGTGGTGGCGGTCACCAGCAGATATTTTCCATCCGGCGACAACGCGAAGCCCCAAGGAATCTTGTCCGATTCCGTCAGCCCAAGAAATTCCGCGTGTCCGTTCTCCAGCACGCGATAGCGGCTGACTCGGTCGAAATCCTGCCGATGCCCGCGCAGGCCGCCGAAGAGAAACTTGCCGTCCGGCGTGATCACCAAATCCGACGCGCTCAGGCCCATCTTGGACATCCCCTGCGGCAGCACCGTGAGGTCCTGTTCAATCTTCAACTGCCCATTGGCCTGGCGCCAATACGTCGAAAGCCCAATGCCCTGTTCGTTGGTGAAATACACCATCGGCAATTTTGGATGATACGCCATGTGACGTGGCCCCGTCCCCTCCGGCGTGCGGGCATCCTTCGGCTCCAAGGCCGTGATCGCGCCCGTGTCGCCGTTGTAACGATACTGCAATAACGCGAGATTCCCTTTCACATACGGGATATACAAATTCCGATTATCCGGCGACACCAACACGCAATGCGCCGCATTGATCCCTTCATCCACCGTCGCCACCGACTTGCCGGGCACGCCGTCCTTATCCAGCGGATACACATGCAACCGTCCGTTGCCGTAGCTCACGCCCAATAGATGTTTGTGCCCGCGATCCACGCTCAGGTAACAGGCACCGTCATTGAACTGCACGGGCACGTGCTTTTCATACGCGCCCTTGGCCGACAACGACACCACGGCGCCCGGCACCTTGCCCGGATCCCCACCGGTCGCCGTCACGTACAGCAACGGCTTGACCGGATGCGCAGTGATCACGCGGCCCGACAAGCCCAGAGCTACTTTGCGTTCCACCTGCAACTGTAGTCCTTTTCCCTTCGGTGTTGCTTTCACGATCCACAACGTGCCGGACTTCGAGCTTGGAGCAAACACGCGGAACCCCTCGGCCTCCGCCATGAATGACAAAAGGAAAACGGAAACGAATAACGAGATGATCTTCATAAAATTGTGTTGGAGTGAATCGGCGCAATTAGCGCTTCAGGTGTTTCGTGAAAAAATCGAGGGTAATCTTCTTGGCTTCCGGCGTGATAAATTCCGGCCCACCATGACCAGCGCCTTCCAACGCCAACAGCGTGGACTCCACCCCGTGCGCCCGCAGCTTGGCGTCCAGCTTCTCGCTTTGCACCAGCGGCACGCCTTTATCCGCCGTGCCGTGCATAATCAGAAAGGGCGCATCCCCTCGGCTCACGTTGTCTAACGCACTGGCGTCCTTGGCGAGCTTCGGCACCTCCCGCACAGTGGCCCCAAGCAACTTCGCGCCGTTGGATTGTGCGATGTCCGCCTCAGTGCGGCCGTTGCCCACGTTGTTTGGCGGCATCGTTAGCAATTCGCTTGGACCATACCAGTCCATCACCGCCTGTACCCGACTGGAGGTCTTCTCCGCACCGGAAAACGGGCGCGTGCCCATCAGTGCCACCAGATGTCCGCCGGCCGAGGTGCCCCAGCAACCGACACGCTGATCATCGAGATTGTATTTCTTGGCATTCTCCCGCACCCAACGCACCGCGGCGTAACAGTCATTGATCTGATCCGGCCACTGGCCCTTGTCGATCAGGCGATAGTTGATCGACGCAATGGCAAACCCGTACGGCACCATCCAGACCCCGCGCCGGCCACGATCCTTGTTGCCGTTCTTCCACCCGCCACCATGCACAAACACAATCACCGGCACCGGTTCCTTGGCCGCCTTGGGCCGATACAAATCCAGCTTCAAAGAAATCCCCTTCGGCGCGGCGTACTCAATGTCCTTCAACACCTCCACCGAGGCCGGCAGTTCCGGTTGGGGTTTCTTTTTCTTGGCTGTTTTCGATGCAGCATCCGCCAACAAGTTGGGGACCAAAGCGAATGAGAACAGCATCAGGATTGAGAGGAATCGTTGTTTCATAAATGGATCATGGTTTGAGTTGCTTCAGCTCCGCATCCGTCCACGGCGTGGTGCGGGATTGGTATTGTTTGCGAAGCCGATTCACCTCGTCCTTCGTAATCGGAGGGGCCTTCCGGCCCCAGGCAAACCGGAGGTAGCTCAGCAGCTCCGCCAGCCGATCATCGCGGGTGATCCCCAGTGACGCGGCCGGGGCCATGAAACCGCCGGCGTAGGTTTTGCCTTCGATCGGACCGGTGAGTCCGTGGAGCATGGCGGGTATGAGTTGGGAGGGATCGCCCCCAACGCGTTTGGAATCCGCCAGCGAGGGCGCCAACTGTAATTCTGTGCCCAAGACCGGCACGCCCTTGCCATCGGGCCCGTGGCAGGTGATGCAGTGCTCATAATACTGTCGCTCGCCGCCGGTGATATATTTCCGCATCTCGTTGGGCATCGACTCCGGGAAATCCAGTCCACGATCCCAGTTGGCCAACGCGCCCTTCCAATTGGCACTCACCGTCGTGCGGCTAGCCACGGGCAGTTTGGCAAACGCGCTGCCATCGGCCACCGCCTTGGGCAGCGGTTGATCCTTTTTACCCCAGAGCGAGACGGTCACCGCCTGCATCACGCCCCGATCGGCCATGTGACGCTGAGCTGTTTGCTGAATGAGCGCCTCAGCGGCGGGATCATCGAGGGTGCCCAACGTGAGCACAAGTTGCTCCACCACGCGTGGATCGCGCTCGGCACCCAGTGGTTTCAGGCGATCGAGATGGGCCTCCAAATTTCCCTCGGCAACCTGAATGGCGGCCGTCCGCAACAGCGGTTGGCGATCGGTGAGCAAGGAATCCAGCACAGCATCGGACACAGCATCCATGCCCTCCAACGTCCAAAGCGCGTGCAGGCGGCCGAGTGGATTTTGCGTAAACATCGCGGTGGATTCGAGCAACGGAATGACCGTTTCCCGATCCGGTCGCAGCAAGATGAGCCGCTGGGCGGTGTCGCGCCACCACCCGTTGGCATGCTGCAAATGGCGAACAAGTTCGGCGGTGGTTTCCTGCAGCATGCGCGGCTTTGACCCCGGCTTGAAGTCACGATGGCGAATCCGCCAGATGCGCCCGCGCAATCGGTTCGCGGCCAAACCGGATTCGGCCGTAAACTTGCGCGCGTTGGGATTCATCCAGGGCGCATCCTGAATGATGCCGCGGTACATGTCCGTGACATACAACGTGCCATCCGGGCCGGTGGCCGTGTTTACAAACCGACTATTGATATCCGGCGAGCGCAGGAATTCCGCCGTACCCGGCTCGGCCTTGGTGAGCATGAGTTTGCCCTGCTCAAACCCCACCTTCGCCCGACGCACAACGTGGATGGTGGGGTCGCAGAAGAAATAATCACCGCGCGCGGCCGACGGTAATTTATCTCCGCGAAACACACTCTGCCCGCAGGCGGAAGTAAACGCGCGCACCTTAGCCGCGGGTCCGCCTCGATCATTGAGGAGGCAAAGGCTTTCGACGTTCATAAACGCCGGCGTATAGGGATTACCCAGCGTGACCAGATCGCCAGCGGGCAGTTTATTACTGAGCCGACGCGGCGTAAGCCAATACTTGGGATGCATCTGCGCAGCCTTGAGCGGATGGGTGTTATCAATCCAAAACAAACGACCGGCGTTGTCGTACGTGAGCCCCCACTGCGTCCAATGACTGGGCTGCGACTGCGGCCGCCATGTCCCGTCGGTGAACCGGTAACGTTCCATGTTGTAGGTGATGTAAATCCAGTTATCGAGATTCCACACCAACCCGGAATCCTGATGCTCCACGGAGGTGTTGGGGCCGTTGCGGCTGCGCGGGCCATATTCGAAGAGCGGTTTCTTTTCATCAGCCACCCCGTCGCCATTGGTATCGCGATAGGCGATCACGTCCATCGTGTCAGTTTCGCGCACAGCGATCCAGTCGTCCAAGGGCAGAATCATGCGCGGCAGATTGAGGCCCTCCACAAAGGTCGTCACTCGGTCCATGCGGCCGTCGCCATCGGTGTCCTCCAACCGCTTGATGCGGCCGTTGCGCAGAGTCTTGGTGCCCTTGCCGTTTTCGTCCTGCATGTAGCTGCGCATCTCGGCCACGTACAACGCGCCATTGGCATCCCAGACCGTGAGTACAGGCTCCTCAATCTGCGGTTCGGCAGCAACCAGTTCCGCCACAAAGCCCGGGGCTAGATCAAATGTCGCCAATTCCTCTTCAGGCGTGAGTACGCAATATGGGTTAGCTGCCTTCTTCCGGTTCGCCTCAGCACGCGCTTTAGCCAGAGCCTCCGGTTCCGGCTGGGTCCAGCGCACTTGATGCGGTGGGCTCAGGCTCGTCTCATCCCGACTGGGGAATCCTTCCGGAACCGGCAAAGACACCTTGCCCGTGGCAAGGTATTCGCAACTGCGCGCGACAATCGTCTGAAAGCCCACGCAATACAGCGCATCCCAAATGCTATCGCCTTTGTAAAAATGCCCCATGGACGTCACGATTGTACGGCCCTGTCCGTAAGTCACTTCCCAGGTGATCGGCTCGTGCTGGCCAGTACCGCTTTGTTTGGGATCGGAAAAGGCGCTGGAAAGGACGGTCAGATTTTTCGCCGGACCGCGCATGTGATGATAGAGTTCGTCGCGCGCATGCAGCCACACCGGGGGTACACCACGCATGATCGGATGATTGGCCGCCCGTACGGTCACCGCAAAGGCGTGCTTGGAGCCATGCGCAGAATTGCCGGCCTGAGGATCCGCAAAAGGCTTCCCTGTCTCCGCCTCCACCTTGATCGCCTGACCGAAAGGGGCCTTACGCCATCCCATACCGATCATGTCATTAAACGCGTCCCAATTGACAAACGCGTTATTGGCACCATGAATCAGCAATACGCCGCCACCGCCATGCACGTATTTGACGAACGCCTTTTGCACCGGCTCCGGCCACATTGGGCCGTTGTAATTCAGGATCACACAATCGTGCGCGGCGAAATCCGGCCGCCAATGCTGCCAAGCCTCGGCCTCGCGTTTTCGCGCCGGCGCGACCAGTTCGGTGTACAGCGTTTTCGCTTTTTGAAAACGCGCTTTGATCGCCGGGTTCTCCGTCCGTGGCTCACGAGGTCCATCCACGGTCAATGATTCCGGCACGGTGGACACCGTCACCTGAAATCGGCCGGTTGCTTGGAGCGTCGCCTGCAGGGCGTCGGTGGTGACCTTCCAGTTGTGGTTGTTGCGCCCATCCACAATTAACACTCGGATCGGTTCGGCTGCCTGAACACAAAGGCAGGCGAATAACCCTGTCACCAAGAAAACCCGTATCAGATTCATTTTCCCTCCATCACCCTGTGGTTCATTTGAATTCGAAATGCGACTTCGTAAGCGACGGTAGTCACCGGACCCTCAATACTCAAGCATTCAGGAAAGCCGTTAAAAAAACTTCCCCCACCCAAGCTGCCCTTGTAGAAGCAGCCGATGAAACTCACCTACGCGCTCGTTTTCACTCTGGGATTTGCTTCGGTCACGTTGTCATTGGCAGATCAGGGGAAACTGATCTTTCATGACGATTTTAACCGATCCGAATCGCAGGAGAAAACCGATGAACCCGGCAACGGCTGGGGCACCAACAGCGCCAAACGCGCTCAAGGCGACAAACAGGTCGATCTCAAGGACGGTGCGCTGCGCATCTTCATCAGTCCGCGGGCCGATCATGCCGTGTCCGTCACGCACCCCTTCGATTTCACCGACGGCTCCGTGTCGTTGCGGTTTATGCTCGAGGACAAGAAGGACAGTCTGGGCCTGAACTTCGCTGACCTGCAATTCAAGGGCGTGCACGCCGGGCATTTGTTTGTGACCCGCATTCACCCCGATCGCGTGGAACTCACCGACCTGAAGACCGGCAACATGCGTCTCGACATCCGCACTGCCCGCAAAGCCAAGAAGCCACTGACCTATGAACAGCAGCAGGCTCTGGTCAGCAAGACCAAGCGGTTTCCGCATGAGACCCCCATCGGCAAATGGCATGAAGTAACGGTCACTGTCCGCGGCGAACAACTCAGCCTTCAACTAAACGGCAAACCGATCGGCTTGCTACAATCCCCCGGCATCGCCCATCCCACCAAACGTCTCCTGCGCCTTTCCGTCCCGCGCAACGTGGTGGTGGACGACGTAAAAATCCGGCGCCTCCATTGACGTCTCACTGAGGCTTCACATACCGGTGCACGCCCGGCGTGAAGGGGTTGCGGACTTGGAGGGTGGCGGCTTTCTTTGCGGGCCAATTCGGGTTGGGCGTCGCTTCCCAAATGCGGACGCGCTTGATTTCGTGCCACGTCGCGCCAGTGGTGAGGGACACGAGATTCTTGGGCAGCCGAATCTGCTCTGCCTGCGCATAGGCAACGTGATCGCCAAGGCGAAACAGGGCTTCGTCGCCGACGATCTCCAGCATTGCCGTGTACCAAATGTGAGGTTTTAACGTGAGCGGTTGCCGGTCCAACAACAGGTCTTCGAGAATCGTTTTCTTCGGCGTCTTGCGGATGTGTTGGAGGAGAAAGCCGGTCTCGATGAAATCGTTGTCGGTATTGGCCCAGGCCGAAACGACGTGGCCGGTCATGGCCGGCCGCTGGTCAGCGGCTATGCGAAAACATTGATGATGCCACGGCTCGGAATTTTCGCCGAAGCGAAAGGTCACTTCCACCACGAGATTGGTGGCCTTGAATCCATGATACGCCGCCACCGGCACGTGGCCTTTCCCCTTCCAAGTGGCACGCCACACGTTCGGGTGATTTTTTGCCCGCGCCCAAGTTCCAGCCCCAGCGCGCACTTGAGCGCCGTTGCCGAATTGCGCCTGAAGTCGCCCCCCGCGCGGCTTGGAGCCGTTGTCATCCAGAATCAACCGGGCGCGTTCGGCCAGCACGGTGGGCATTACTGAATCCGCCGCCTGACTCCAATGAATGGAGCCCCACAGTATCCAACCGATAACCAGCCGCCATTTCATGTTCAATCTATTTCCGGTAATCCGCCCCAGACCAACTGGATAGTACGGACTGCTGCCATGCTTCGAGCGCCTTGCGCATCTGGGCCGTGCGTTTCGGCTCGGCGGCGCTGAGATTCTTCGCCTCCATCGGGTCATCAATCAAATGATACAACTCGATGGTGACCTTCCCGTTTTTCTCCATCCGATGCAGTTTCCACGGCCAAGCATTCCAAGCGGCATGACCGCGTCGGGCGTCCGCGCCGAAGGTGGGAAATTGATTCACGTTCTTCAGAACACGCTCGGGATGCGGATTGGGTTGGCCCGCTTGTTTGGCCTCAAACAGAGCCTTGATGATGCGGTCGTTCCAAGTGCTTTGCCCCGACGTGTGCCCGTGCCAGAAACCCATCGGCGGACGCTCGGTGCGTTTTCCGGCGATCACCGGCTCTAGGTCGATCCCATCGAGCCGCGGTTGATGCGCTACCTTGGCGCCGGCCAGAGCGACGAGCGTGGGGTACAGATCGGAAGTGAATGCCGGCGTGTCGACGGTCTTCGCCTTGTACTTTGCCGGCCATTCCATCACCGCGGGCACACGCAGGCCGCCTTCGTAAATGCTCCCTTTCCTCGCCCGCCCCCCGGAGGATTCGGTCACCAGTCCGCCGTTGTCGCTGCAGTAAAACAACAGCGTATTCTCGGCAATGCCCAACTGACGCAGGCTCTTCCGCAGTTTCCCGATCTGCTGATCCAGCAGCGTGATCTCGCGGAAGTAGCCGGGCTTCTTGGTGTCCTCGTCATTATAAAGCGTGGCGGCATTCGGCAGGCCTTGCGGTAGCTCCGCCTGCGGATCGTGCGGAGATGGAAACCAAGTTACGGCAAAGATCGGCTTATCGCCTTTGGCGTGTTTGCCGAGAAACTCGATGGTCGCATCCATGGCGATCACCGAGCCGGGCCCTTTGAACTGCCCGTATTCGCCGTTCCGACTCAGGTAAGGATCGTTGTCGAAAAAGTTCAAGCCCGACAACCATTCATCAAACCCGGCGCCTCCCGGACTCGTGGGACTCTCCGCCTGCACCGAACCGATGTGCCATTTCCCGAAATGGCCGGTGACATATCCGGCGCTCCCGAGCGCCTCAGCCACCGTGGTCTCATGCGGTCGCAGGTAATGCCCGTGATTGGGCACGTTGACGCGAAACGGATGACGGCCGGTCATCACGCTGGCGCGCGTCGGCGAACACACGGGCGCACTGGCGTAAAACCGATTGAACACCACGCCCACCTTGGCCATGGCATCGAGGTGCGGCGTCTGGACAAACGGATGACCGGTAAAGCCCGTGTCGCCGTAGCCATGATCGTCGGCCATCACCAGCACGATGTTCGGGCGCGTCTCGGCGGAGGCCAAAGACAACATGCCGCTCAACAGGAGAAGGCAGAAGAAGTGTTTCATATCGCAGCTATTCCTTGCCGTACACCGGCGGTTGCCAGTTCTTGGGCAAACGGCCCTGCGGCCGCACGCCGAGGGAACCGGCCGGGATGGGATGCTCCTTGAGCTGCAGCAGCGGCAAATTGTCGGGCAGATGTTTGATGCGGAATTCCTTGTACTCGATTTTCATCGGCGGCCCCACGTGGACTTGCAAGGCGAGAACGCCGTCGAGCGCCCGTCCTTTCTCGTCAAAATCAATCAGGTCCGCTGTCGGATGTCCATCGATCCAGTGCTGGATATGATTACCCCGCACAAGCACGCGATACTCGTGCCATTCGTCAGCGGCAAATTCCTTCACGGGCATCTTGCCGGTAATCCAAGAACGGCCCTGTTCATCGACCGCCACCTTTTCGCCGGTGTGCGCCAGAATGCGTCGGCCTTTTTCCTCATACACCATGCCGTTGTAATTCGGGTTCTTGGCGACGACATCGCATTGATATCCAGACGCCGCATACAAGCCAAGATCCGGCCGCATGCGACTGCGGTATTGGATGCCACTGTTCCCGCCGGCCGTCACACGCACCTGCACGCGCAGATCGAAATTGCGGATGGTGGAGCCTTTCCAGGTGAGAAAGGAATTGGCCTTGAGCGTGCCGTCGGTGGTGCCGGTGAGTACGCCGTTTTTAACCGACCAATAGTTCGAATCGCCGGCCCAATTGCGCAGGCCGCCGCCGATCAGATTCACAAACCCATCCGCGCCCGGCCGCACGGTGACAGCCGCCGAAGCGACGGGATGAGGATCAGTCGATTTCCCAAAACTACCCAATGGATTCAGCGGTCCGCCCAGTTCTTTGACGCGAGCGTCCGTTCGCAAGCGCATGGCCTTGAGCACATCGTTGTGTTTAGGGTCGTTGGCGAGATTTTTAAGTTCATCCGGATCATTCTTAAGATCATGCAAAAACTCGTGGTTCCCAAAATCGGTATAACGCACATATTTAAAGCGTTGATTACGCAGCCCCTCAAAGGCCGGAATGCGACCACGTACAGCGTGATGTTCGTGGAAGGTCTCTGCACGCCAACCCGCGGGCTTGCCACTTTCTACCACCGGTTTGAGACTACGCCCCTGATAACGCTCTGGAATTTTCACGCCCGCCCAATCCAGGAACGTGGCAGGGAAATCCAAGTTCAAAGCCGAGGCATCGGTCACCTGCCCGCGTTGCTTGGCGGGCACGCGTGGATCACAAATAATCAGCGGCACCCGAAGCGCATCCTCATAATGCGACCACTTGCCGGCAAAGCCGCGGTTGCCCATGAAAAACCCGTTGTCCGCCGAGTACACAATGATGGTGTTCTCCGCTAAGCCAGCCTCCTCCAGTGCCTTGAGAAAACGGCCGATCGCGTTATCGATGCCGCTGACCATCCGCAGATAAGCGCGCATGTTGGTCCGATATTTTTCATCGGTGTTCCAGCGCCAGAAGAATCGCTCGCGCGTGATGGAGGTCTTTAGGAAATCGGGCTGACTGTTAAAAATCTCCGGATCATTCAGACGCGGCGGCGCGATTTCATCACTTTCGTACATGCCATCCATCGCGCGCGGCCACGGAAAATGCCCGATGCCCGGCCGCCGATCGCTGTCCTCCGCGTGGCAGGCATTGAACCACATGTTCATGGCAAACGGCTTGCCCTTCGGCTGGTTCTTGATGAACTCAATGCCGTGATCGACGATCACCTCTGTCTCATGCCGCAGCGAACCGTCTGGCTGGCGCTTGTAAAACGGATTGCGGCCCACCGGCTGAAACACATCAAAATGATTGGCCGGCTGAAATCCGCGCGGCATCTTGGCATGCCATTTACCAAAGAAGCCGGTGCGATAGCCGTTCGCGCGCAGGAGGTCCGAGTACAATTCCCGCACCGACTCCGGCGTGGCGCGGTCCGGTTCGGCCGCTGTACCGAAGGAACGCCCGACCAACCCGCTGAGAATCGTCGTCCGACTCACCCAACAAATCGCCTGACTGACATGCGCGTTGGAAAACCGCGTGCCCCGTTTGGCCAACTGATCCAGATGCGGCGTCTGCGCCAGTGGATGCCCATAGCACCCCAGCGAACTGGAGGTTTGGTCATCGGCAAAGAAGAACACAATGTTGGGTTGCGGCGCCGCCTGCGCGACCGCCGTGAAGCCCAACGCGAGGGCCAGTGCGTGAATCAGTTTCATCGGATTTATTTTAAAGTGGACGGTTTGGGCATGCCCTCAACAAACGGCGCCTGCGTGCGGCGCAGCTCCTCAGTCGCCTTGGCGCGCAAGCCCGCCAACCGCTTGGCATGCCGCGGCTTGAGCGCAAGATTGTTCAGCTCTTCGGGATCCTTGTTGAGATCGTATAGCTCCTCCATCTCGCCCTCGATGAGGTTGCGCACATATTTGTAGCGACCCTCGGCGAGCATCACGTACCACGGCACGCCGGGGCCATGGTACAGCGCCGGATCGTCCGCGGGCGGAATCTTGGCCGTAGCCGAGCCGTACAATTTGCCGGTGTGCACCAGCATCGCCGGTGACTGGCGTTTCGCTTTGGGATTTTCCAGTAGCGGGCTCAAATCTTCCCCGTGCATTTTCCACGGCAGCTTCAAACCGGCCTGAGCAAAAAAGGTGGGCGGCAAATCCACGCCGCTCACCGGCTCGGCCACCACGCGGCCCGCCGTCGCTTTCGCCTTGGCGCCCGGCACGCGAATGATCAGGGGCGCAGCCACGGTGGCATGGTACGGACCCACCTTCGACTTGAACCCATGCTGGCCCCACGCGAAACCTTGGTCGGAAGTGAAAACAATCAGCGTGTCCTCGTCCTGGCCGGATTCCTTCAGCGCCTGCAACACGCGGCCGACGCCTTCGTCAATCGCGCGCACGCCCTCGTGGTATTGCTGGATCCAATCACGCAACGGACGGCCGGGAATATCCTGCATGCCCACCGGCCCCAGCTCGCGCACCTTGCGCTCCACCGGCACGCCATTCTTCGGCTCCCAGTGTTCCATCTTTTGCACGTACTTCGGCTTGCCCGGGCGTGGCGGATAAACATCCTTGGGCACGGGCGGTTTGCCGGCCTTGTAATCCCCCTTATGACGGTCGGCCGGCGTGAACGGGCCGTGCACCGCGCCATAGCACAGCCAGAGATACCACGGCTTCTGCTTGTCCGCGCGGCCTTTGCCGTTGATGAATTCAATCGCCCAGTCGGTGTAATTGTCGGTGGTGTAGCCCTTCACCATCTTGGGTTTGCCGCCGTTAAATTCGGTGAGTTGGTCGTAATAATAATTCGGCGAATTCTCAACGTACTTGGGCCGGTTCCAAATGATCTGGTAATCCCAATCGCGCCCGAAACCGCCATCCACACCGGTGTGCCACTTGCCGATCTGCGCGGTCACGTAGCCTTGCTGACGAAACACCGACGGCCAAAACGGGCACTTGTCCGCATCATACGCGCTGCCCGGATACTTGCCCTCCATGCGCATGGACTCGATGCCGTGCTGGTGATGGCCGGTCAACATCGTCGCGCGCGATGGCATGCACCACGAACCGATGTACGCCTTCTCGAACCGCACACCCGCTTTGGCCAGCGCATCAATGTTCGGCGTCTTCACAAAATCAAACGCCTCATCATAGCTGCCGACCGTGCGCGTGGACTGGTCGTCCGTGTAGATGAATAAAATGTTCGGCCGCTTCGCCGCCAACAACGGCAGCGCGAGCACGCAGGCAAGGACTGTAACGATTCGTTTCATGTTTATTTCTTCTTGGGATTCTTTTTATTGCGACCGCCGCCCTGGCGTTCGCGGGCTTTTAATTCGGTTTCCACGCCTTGATCCCCCTGCGCTTTCATCCACGCCTCCAACTTGGATCGCAGGCGCTTGATGTGCGCTTCACTGCCGGGGCGTCCGGCAAGATTGGTCATCTCCAGCGGATCCGATTGCAGGTCGTACAATTCCACCGCCGGCCGGTGATGATAGGCATTCACCAACCGTTGAGCCATCGCATCGCCGGCCTTGGCCTTTTCCACCATCGAAAGAAACAACGGCATCTTGGTGCAGGCATTGGTGAATTTGCTTTCGTGATTCAGATTCACAATCAGCTTGTAGCGCCCCTCCCGCACCGACCGGATGGCATACGCATCCGTGCCGTTGATAATCCCGCGCGTGGTCATGATACCGAAAACCTGTTCCTTATGCTTCAGCGTCCGCCCCTCCAAAACCGGCAGAAAACTCCGACCATCCACCGGCGCCACCGGCCGACCACCGGCCACGTCCACGAAGGTCGGCGTCACGTCCACGTATTCCACCATCGCATCGGTCACGCTGCCGGCCTTTACCTTGCCGGGCCAGCGCACGATCATCGCCGATTGCAGCCCGTGATCGTAGCAGGTCCATTTCGCAAACGGAAACGCACTACCCTGCTCGCTCACCACCATCACTAGCGTATTGTCCGCCAACTGATGTTTCTCCAGCAACGCCAATATCTCGCCCACCTGCGAATCGTAATAGGTGATCTCCGCAAGGTACTTTGAAAAATCTTCACGCACACGCGGCGTGTCCACAATGTACGGCGGCAGCTTCACCTTAGCCGGCGGATAAGCCGAGGCATCGCCCTTGTCCCACGGCGTGTGCGGTTCGTTGGAACAGGCAAACAAACAAAACGGTTTACCGCTGTCGCCACCCTTGGCCGTCTCGGCAAAGAGCCGGTCGATGTATTTCATGTCCGGGTTCTTGCCGCCCTGATTCTCAAACGGAAACACCGTGCGCGGATTGATATGCGTCTTACCGGTCTGCGTCACGCGATAGCCCAGCGGTTGCATATGGTGCACAATACTTTTGACGTGCGGATAGGTCCGCGTGTGATTCGGCCACGCCCCGCTCTTCACCGGATACAGGCCGGTGTAAATATTATGCCGCGTGGGCGAACACATGGGCGCGGCCTGAAAGCAACGGGTGAACCGCATCCCCTGAGTCGCCAGCTTGTCAATATGCGGCGTCTTCGCCTGTCCGCCATAACACCCGATGTCGCGGAAGGTGCAGTCGTCTGCGATGATAAACACCATGTTCGGCTGACTTGCCGATACCGAAAACACGCCAAGAAACCACAGCAACCAAAGACAATAACGAACATTCATGGGAACACGCCGAGATTGCGGGCAAACGCGCCGCGAATCAATCCTTTCATGAGCGACCGGTTAAGCTCCCCCACTAACGCCAATTATGGCGATTTGAATGGTCGCGGCCAGAGTGGAGCCAAGAATCCAAAACGCCAACAACAACATCGTCAGCGCCATGCCCGAGAGCAGCAGGTTGCGGATGGCCGGTTTATGCTCATTCTTGCAGCGCCGCTCAAACTGCCAAAACCCTACGCCCACGATCGCCGGCCAGATCAAATACGTTTTCAGGAAAAAATCGCAGACCGAAATCGCCGTCTGCAAATAACCGGGGAAGTCCACTCCCATATCCTGATAAATCGCCGCCAATTTTGGCGTGATAAATACCATCACAAACACCGACGCGACCACACCCAAGAGTATCAACAAGCCCAAGCTCGCCATCAGCAACCCATTCCATTTTCCAGCCGTCATCATCAGAAGATATTCGCGTTGAGGATTCAGCGCAACGCGACAGTGTGCCCAACTGCGCTAGGCTCGTTACATCGGGGCGATGCGCTCGGAGCCGACGTCGGTGGTCAGTAGCACGTGGGCGTCGAAACTTTCGGCCAGCAAACGGTGCTTGAGGTCGGCGTGTGCGGGATCGTCCCAGAGGTTTTCGTGTTCCCACGGATCGTTTTCCAGATCGAATAATTCCCCCACGCCTTTGCCGTGGTACACGCACAGCTTGTGCGTGCGCGTGCGGTGCATGGTCGCGTAGGTGCCCGTGCCGCCGGTGAAATGCGGGTCCAGAGCGTCGAAGTATTCACTGCGCACGAAGTTGCGATGAGCGTCGGACAAATCGCGCCCTTCGAGGATCGACCGCAGGCTCGCGCCCTGAAAATAATCCGGCATTTCCACGTCCGCGAGATCCAGCAGGGTCGCCGAGAGGTCGAGCAGTTCCACCAACGCATCGCTTTGGTGATCGGCCACAAACCGGCCCGGCCAAGAAATGATCAAAGGAATCCGCACCAGCCCTTCGTAAAACCGACAGCCTTTGTACATCAACCCGTGATCACCAAGCGCCTCGCCGTGGTCGCTGGTGAAAACAATCACCGTGTTGTCGCGCTGGCCGGTTTCGTCGAGGGTTTGCAGAATGCGAGCAAACTGGTCGTCGATCTGGGCGATCATCGCATAGTACCGCGCCTGAACCGCATGGGCATCGTGTTCCTCGGGCGTGCGCACCTCGTCCTGAAAATCGCAATCGGCCAGCTTCGCCTGCGCCGCCGTGTCGCTTTCGCGAAAGTGCGGCCCGGGCATGGCCGCGGGATCAAACTGCTCGGCATAAGAACGCGGCGGTATGAAGGGCGGATGCGGGTCGTATATGTTTACGTTCAACATCCACGGGCCTTCGTGCGGTTGGCGAATGAACTCAATCGACCGCTCGGACGCCCAAGTGGTTTGGTGCAGTTCGGTGGGCACGCGGTCGTCGCTTTCGCGCAAGGCATTCAGATCGCCGCCCTGTTCGCGAACCCAATCGGCGTAATCGTGGCCTTCCTCCCAGTCGTCGCGCGGGGCGTGGCTGAATTTCCAAAAGCTGAACCCATCGTCAATCCGCGGCTCCGTGCGGCGGCCCGAGCTTTGCAGATGAAATTTTCCGATCAACCCACACTCGTAGCCGGCATCGGCCATCAGCTTACTGATCACTGGCGGCCAGTTGGGAAAGGTGGCGTTGCCGTTGCGCGTATTGTGCACGCGGCTGGGGTACAGGCCCGACATGAAGCTCGCCCGGCTCGGCGTGCAAATCGGGCTTTGGCAGTAGGAATGCGTAAATGCCACGCCATCGCGCACCAGTTTATCTACCACCGGCGTGCGTACGTGCGGGTTGCCCAGCGCGCCAATGGTATCGAAGCGTTGCTGATCGGTGCAGTACCAGAGAATGTTGGGCCGTTCGCTCATGAGCGGGCGACTTTACGAAGATGTGTCCGGAGCGGAAACGTTATTCTTGCGCAGCAACAACACCGCCGCGCCAATTAGCATCAGCAGGGACAACGGCCGCGTTACCAGGGGCGCGTAGCTTCCGCCACTCGCCATCAACCCCGCGCACAGGTTTTCTTCGGCCACTGGCGCCAGCACGAAGCCGATCACAAAGGCCGCCAGCGGCAGCTTCGCTTTTTCCATGCGCCAACCAATCACGCCGAAGGCCAGCATCACCACCACGTCCACGAGCTGCCCGTTCAAGGCGTACGCGCCCCACAAGCAACAGAGCGTGATCACGGGCATCAGCACTTTTTGCGGCACGGCCGAAAGCCGGGCGATCCAGCGGGCGCCGCCCAGCATCAGAGCAAACATCATCACGTTCGCCACCAGCACGGAGCCGATAATGGCGTGCACCGCCTCAGGGTTTTGCCGAAAAAGCAATGGCCCGGGCTGCAGGCCGTGCACGATCAACGCCCCCAACAGCACGGCGCCGATGACACTGCCCGGCACGCCCAGCGCGATCAGCGGAATCAGCGCCCCGCCCACCGTGGCGTTGTTCGCCGCCTCGGAAGCCACGATGCCTTCCTCGCTGCCTTTACCGAATTGTTCCGGTGTCTTCGACGCCCGCTTGGCCGTCATATACGCCGCCAGCGAACCAACATTCGCGCCCACGCCGGGCAACACACCGATCAACGTGCCCAAGCCCGAGGAGCGCAGGAGGTTCCCCGCTTGCGCCTTCCATGTCGCCCACGGAACCCACGCCCCGTCCTCGCCCTTCGCCTGTTCCACCTTGCCGCCATCGCTTGTTAGATCGCCCAAAATTTTCCCGATAGCAAACATACCGATTAGCACGGGAATCAGCCGAAAGCCCTCGTTCAACGCCGTCACGCCAAAGGTCCAGCGCAGTTCGCCCGTAGCCGGATGCACGCCCGGCATGGCCGCCAGCACACCCAGTCCACCCGCTAACAAGCCTCGCGCCCGCGTCGATTCCCCCATGCCCGCCAACAGCGCCAGCGCCAGAATCACCAACGAAAAATACTCGAACGGCCCCAACCGCGTGGACCACTCCGCCATCGGCTCGGACAATTGCCACAACGCCAACCACGACACCAACCCGCCAGCCAGTGACGCCCCGATACCCAGTCCCAACGCCCGCCCCGGCTGACCGGCCCGCGCCATCGGATAGCCGTCTAGCGTCGTCATCACCGCCGCCGGCGTGCCCGGCATTCGCAACAAGGTGGCGCTGATCAAACCGCCACTCACCGCCCCCACGTACATGGCCACCAACAACACCAGCGCCGCCACCGGCTCCATCGTGAACGTCAGCGGTAAGGCCAGCGCGATCAGCATCGTGCCCGTCAATCCCGGCACGGCCCCCACCGTGATGCCCAGAAACACCCCGAGCAACGTCAGCCCCAACAACATGGGAGAAGCAAACAACTCGATCATGCCGGCTTGTCCTCCCGCCAAACCCAGACCGCGCACAGCCCCACAAAGCCCAGCACCAG
This sequence comes from Limisphaerales bacterium, assembly GCA_014382585.1. Lineage (NCBI taxonomy): Bacteria > Pseudomonadati > Verrucomicrobiota > Verrucomicrobiia > Limisphaerales > Limisphaerales bacterium. Next base: position 83,793 of record JACNJL010000048.1, read on the forward strand.
CCAATGCACCGGCGGCAAGGCCGCCGGTTTCTCCAATTGAAGCCCCTCCAATTCCCGGCTGCGCTCCTGAATCACGTCTTGCAAATCATCGCCCACATGAAACTCCGGATCCACGTGCAGTTGCGCCAAACGCGCTTGCACCGTCGACGTCTCCATCACCCGGCGCAGAAGCTTTTCCAAATACGCCACTCGATCCGGCGGCGTCCCTTTCGGCGCCCACCAAAACTGCATCAGCCCGTGGATCGCATCCACCTCCTGCTCGCGAGCCGTCGGTAGATCCGGCAAAGCCGCTTCCCGTTCCTCGCTCAACACCGCCAACGCCCGGATGCCCGCCTCCTTGAAGGGCTCGTACTCCGCCACCGAAAACCCGGTTACGTCCACGTGGCCACCCTTGAGCTGAGCCAACCGCTTGGCGCCGCCGCCCGTTTGCGTAAATCGGAATTTAGCCCCCGGCTTGCCATGTTGCAGAAACAACGCTGAGTAATGATTCGGCGCCCCGAGGTTGGTGCCGTAAACCAATTGGTACGGCCGAGCCACCGCGTCCGCCATCAACTCGGCCAAATCCTTGTAAGGCGAATTCTCCACCACCGCCACCACCACACCGCTTCTGCCCGTGGCCGCGATCGGCGTGAAGTCCGCCGGCCCCCAATCGGCGTTGCCGTAATGTTGAGCCGTGTACATCCCATCGTGTAGACAAAGAATCGTGTAGCCATCCGGGGCCGCCTTCAACGCCGCCCGACTTCCGATCGTGCCGCCCGCGCCGCCAATGTTTTTCACCACAAACGGTTGCGGCGCGAGGTCGTGCTCCCGAATCGCTTTGAGAAAAATGCGAACGAACGTGTCGCTTCCGCCGCCTGCCGCAAACGGCACGATCACCGTGATCGGTTTCTCAGGAAACGGCGCAGCCGCAGCGCAGAGAATCGCGCCCAGAAAAACTCCTGCGACCATACCTCGCCGAAACCATGAAAACGCCGTCATGAAAGCGCGGCCAACCTGCGGCGTTTTGGCGGACAATGCAACCTCATCGTCGCCCACATGCTACGGCCCTTCGACCAATTGATCCATATTCGGCGCCATCGCCTGCCCTCCCAGGCATCCAATCCAGTCATTCAGATCATCCACCGCAACAAACATCACATTCGGCTTGGCCGCGGCTTCGATCAAGAAACCAAAAATAGCAAAAAGATTACGGACAAGAGATTCATGCCGCCCGGTGTTTCTTGAAGTTCTCCGCCTGCTCGAAGATCTCCTTGTAGACCTCATCACGGTCGACGGGTGGATAACCGTGTTTGCCGAGGAGGAGGATGAGATCTACTTTCAGCTCGGCTTTGATGTCGTCGCGTTGGCTCCAGTCGGTGTACTTGGCCTTGTCGTCGACCACTGTTTTCACCTCCTTGGCGAGCTTGATCAGCTTGTCCTCGG
>JACNJL010000049.1 GCA_014382585.1 Limisphaerales bacterium
CGGCGGTGTTGAATGAGGGAAGGCGTTTGCTCCAGCCATTGGCAATCGTGTCGCGCCCGCCCACGGTGTACAGAAAATATTCGCCAAGGGCTTCTTTGGCGACGCCACCGTTGCGTTCATTTTCGTTGCGGTCGCGGTTTTTTTCGGTGCGGCTGAATAGCTCCTTATAGGCATAGTGATCTTTCGCGGCATCGCGTTTGGGTTGGTTAGCGCCGCCTTGTTGGGCGAGATTGATGATGCTCTCGACAAGTCGAATGACGCCGACGACCAATCGGATTTGTGCTTTCGGATAATCTTCGCCGGAGTTGTTGGTGACGCGGACGTTGCCGGCGAAGGTCATTTGGTTTTCGTTGGCGTTGGCTTCGCAAACGTAATCGGCGCTCCACGTGATGCCGCTGGTGAAGTAACGAATCTCCACTTCCACTTCGCCGGCGACTTCGCTGCGGATGTTCCACTCGAGCGTATTCGTGACCCGCGGAGGAAATCGCACGTCGAGGATGTCAATTTGATCGGCCTTTTGCAGCGGACGAAACTCGACGCTCGTGGGATCAATCAACGTGCCGGCCCAGGAAAACTCCAGCCGGTTGGCGCCTTTCTTGAAGGTGAGCATGCGTGTTTCTTTAACCAGCGTGAGGTCGGCGCTGTTGTAAATAGTCAGCTGCACCGAGTCCCGGCCCGGAAGGCTGGTGACGTTGATGCGGGCGGAAGCCCACGTGGCGGTCATCAATCCCACATAAAGCAAACTACGCATGCCGTGTTGGACGGGGTTTTGTGCCACTTTACTTCACTTGTTGAATTTGGACGCCCCGGTTGCTGCCGCGGCGGAAGGTGTCGTAGCCTTGCCAGTTTCCGCGCTGGATGATGCCGTTTTGGTTTTGCAGATTTTGCTGGTAGTTGAGGCCCTTTGTTTTGGTGGCGGGTTTGGGCCGGGGTTGGCCGCCGGTGGCCCGTGCGTTGCCGAGAGGTTTTTTGCCGCGATAAAAAGCGTAGCGATTTTGGTCGTCGCGGGCGATGACGGTGGCAGTACCGTTGAGGCCATCGCCGACGAAGATGCCGCGCAGATCGGTTTCGCCATCCTTGAAGATGCTGTCGCTGCTGCCAATGGCTTTGACGTGCACACCGGCAACGTATTTTTTGGCAACCATATCGCGGACGTTGGCGCGAATGCGACCACTGACGACATCCTCCTGCACTTCGACTTTCAGTGGCGTGACGAGCACGAGCGCGCTGGTGAAGAGATCGTCACCGCGACAAATAACCAAATACGCGCCGTCTTTTTTTACGGCGAGTTTGGCGGCCTTTTCTTTGTCGATGTAATCCTTGCCGTCGCCGAGAATCACGGTGGTTTCGAGCAGCGGCGCGATGCCGGCGAGGCTTACCTGGGTGATTTTGGAGAGATTCTTTTCGCGCAAATAAAGTTTCATCAAATCCACGCGGTACACCTGCAAATAGGCTTCCTTGATGTTGCGATATTTTAGCGTGAGTTCGACCGGCTTGCCGGGGCGGAAGATGTTGACCTCTTCGAGCTGAATGCGTTTTTCTTCGAAATAATCGATGGCCTGTTTGGCGTCGGGATACTGCGCCTTCACCTTGGCGTACCACTCGATCGCCTTGGCGGCGTCGCCTTCGGCGTGGTGGATTTGGCCAATAATATATTCTGCAAAACTCTTGTCCTTGCTTTTGCCGATGGCCACAGGCTCGGCGGCTTTGAGGGCATTGGCGTGGTTGTGTTTCCAAAAATGACCGAGCGCGATCATATATTGATAGCCGCTGGAGAATTCGCTCTCGGGGAAACGCTCGGTGAATTGCCCGCAGGTTTTGATGACGAGATCGTATTGCTTCAAATCCAGTAACGCGTTGGCCATTGAAAATGCGGCGTCATCGGCCAATGGGTTTTCCGGATGCAACGTCATAAAACTCTGCAACAACCGAATCGTCTCGCGCAGCATCGCGATGCGTTCGGGCTTGCGCTCAGCTTGGCGCACCGGTTTGCCGCCGCGCATAATGGCGACGTTGCGTTCCTGCGCGGCGAGCTGATGCGCGGTGGGCGCTTTGAGATAGAGCGCTTGGCTGATGGAAAAAAACATGCTTCCGGCCTCGGCGGTATCCGGGTATTCGCGCCAGAGATCTTCCTGATAATCGATGGAGCCGAGAAACTGCCCTTCATCCTCGAGCACGGCGCTGACGTTGACGTCATTGATGAAGCTCGCATTGATGGTGGCGCGGAAGACGAGATACGCGCGCTCGAATTCGCCCAAGTCGCGATAGGCGCGGCCGACGATCAGGATTTTATCAAACGGAATTTCCAGTGACGGATACCGCTCGCGCAGCACCTCGAAGACTTCGATCACTTGCGCGGCGTCGTAGCGGTCTTTGCTCGTGTAAATCCACAGCAACATCCGGCACACATTCTGTTCGGAGTAGCCGCGGTTTTTCTTTCGCAATGCGGCGAGATGATTCAATGCCTCGGCGTAGTTGCCATCCGCGAAATTCAAACTGCCGAGCTTGAGGTGCTCCGCGTCGTTGAGCGTGTACACATCGTCGGAAGCTTCACCCGGCGCGAGCACCGTGAGCGTGGCCGCGCTGCCGATGCGCATCCGGCTGGTGTTCACCGCATCGCGAATCACCGTGGGCAAGGCGCGATATTCGCCGCTCGCGTAGCCGATGAGTTGATAACTAAAATCATTCGCCGTGTGGCCGGTTGGGAAATACATTGTGATTTTGTTCCCATCAATTTCATGGTGCTTATGACTGCCGCTTATTGAACCGTCCACAAGCATCATCCCGGCCGGCAGATATTCTTCCACCACTTTGTAGCCGCGAAAATCGCGTGAGGATGAGTAGTGCGTGAGATCCACATTCACGCGCACGCGCTGGCCGATTTCGATGTGCTTCACCTGCGTGCTGCTGTTTACGCCGATGGATTTGCCGCGATACTCCAGCGGCATATGATAAAACCGACGCGAGCCGACAGCCGGATACGTCCACGATTTGGGGTCCACCAGATTTTTGGAAAAGCCGCGCAGCGAAACTGCGTAGGCAAATTCGCCGCGGCCGTTCAGGCGGAAGTCCACCGAATTTTCGCCATCGGCCAATAGTTCCGTGGGCACCGCAAGCGAGATGCTTTGGCTGTTACCCTTTACTTTGAGCGTTTCAAATTTTTTGCCGTTCACCAAAATTGTCAGCTCATAATCGTCCTCGGCGAATTTCCCTTTTGCGTAAAATTCAGCCAACGCGGCCACCGCAGTGCCGCGCGCTTTGGCGGCGGCAAAGCCGTATGCGCCCCGACGATTGAGCAGATAATCGATGAGCCCCTGAATTTCATTGGCCGCCGGACGCGCCCGCATAAATGCCAGCGCGGCGAGCGCGGTGGTTTCGGTTTCCTCGCTGGTCCACGTGTTGTTGCGTACGCCGATGCAGTTGAGCAGCGTTTTGTTACCGACCTTGGTTGACGCCAGTTTTTGGGCCAACACATCGAGCAATTCACCGGCAAATTCTTTGCGATCCAAATTCACAAACGCCAGCGCCGTGTACGCCAGTGCGGGGGCGCTCAGCGTATTCCGCTCGCGGTGAAGCCGATTGGCGTGCGCGAATTCCGCCGCTTTGTTGACCGATAACGCGTGGAGCAAAACCGCCTTCGCATCGTTATCGCGCGCGCCGAGTCGCGTGAATTGCGTGCGCAAAAAATTCTGTGCCTTGTTGATGGTATCCGCATGCACGGGAATGCCTGCATTACGTGCGGCGCACAGGGCCCAGAAGGAAGTGGCCGTGACGCCCCAGTGCGAGCCGGCACCGCGCGCGCGCCACACCCAGCCACCGTCGCGTTCTTGGCTCACCACCAGTGAACCGGTCAACGTGCGGATGCGATTGCCCAGTCGGTTCAACTCTGTGGGACTGGCCTTGGCTTTGCGCGCAAATTCCAGCGCGCTCACCGCGGCTAACAAATCGCTGCCTGTAAACCCGCCAATGCGCTGCGGTTCGGTGATCCAATAACGCCGATTGCCGCCGCCCTTGGCCCACGGCGTAATGGCGTTGCCGAGCGCCATATCGATCACCGATTGTTTCATACTCGGTCCCACCGTGATGGTCATCCACTGTGAACCATCGCGGCGGTTGGCCGGCAGTGCTACCTTTGCCGTGGCATCGCCCTTGGCAACGCCGCCCTGTTGCGCGGTAAACTCTAGCCCCCACGGGCGCACGGGATACGTGCGTGCCAATGTGTCCGCGTGGTCTTCGCCGCCGGTGGCGGTGAGTTCCAATCGCACTGTGGCGCTCATTGGAATTTTGATGGCTTCGAGTAGGACTTCCGCACCGTTTTGTTTGGTGACCTTCACCGCGGCCTCGCGCGTGGCCAGCACTTGGTCAAACTTTTCGCCACCCAACAACCGCAGCGTGAGCGTCACGTCGCCTTCGTAGTCGGTGAGATTATGCACGCGCCCGAGCACGCGCAGCGAGTCACCCTCCTGCAACCGTGCGGGCGCTTTGAGGCTCACGAAAAAATCCTGCCGCGTCACCACATTGGCCGTGGCTTGACCGACAAGTGTTTGCACCGTGACCCCGCGCGCGGTGAGCCGCCAATCGCTGGCGCTGCTTGGCAGCGTGAATTTCACGGTGGCATGGCCTTTGGCATCCGTCACCACCGCCGGCAGCCAATGCCCCGCACCGGCCATCTCGCGTCGGATGACGGGATCTACTGCCTCGCCGCCCCCATCGCCATCCCCATTTAAATCTCCCAAACGGCCGGCAAAAAAAATGTTGTTTTTTATGCCGTCCGAATTGAATGAGAGACTGTGCCGCCCCGCGGCAACAGCATTGGGAAATGGAAAGAAGCCGGAAGGATTGTTCCCTTTTTCGCCGCCCTTACCGGCCATCCCGCCTAGACCATTTCCAAATCCGCCGCTTGCGAAGCCGCCTGCGACGGGGGTGGGCATAGACGCCGGTCCGGAAGATAATTTATTGCCTCCGGTTATTGGCATTGTCGGCTGGGGCCTCTGTTGGCCTTCCTGTGCTTTTTTTAATGACTCGCCCATTTCGTTGCTGAGCTGCGGGCGACCGAGGGCCAGTTGTTGTTCCTGCAGTCGCTTGGTGGCGATGGTGAGTTGTCTGCGCTCTTTGTCTTTGCGCTCGAGGCGTGCGGCTTCGTCGAGGAGTTCCTTGAGCACTTTGCGGGTGATGGCAGTGTACTTAAAGCCGTTGGAGCTGTGGATGTGAAAATCCGATTTGCGTGTGGCATCTTTTTGGAAAAAATCGCGGATGGCCGGCGTGCCGTCGCCGTAGAGCGCGTAGAGCGCCTCATCCACCAACGCAAGGCTCAGCTCGCCTACGACGGGTTTGCCGAGTTGATCGGTGACCGTAATTACCACCTCGGCTTCGGCGGCGGGATCGTAGGTTTTTTGTTTGGGTTTCACCGTCACATTGAGTTGGCGTTCCACGCGGAAGCCGCGCTGGGCCACGCGCAGTTTGCGGTCGTCCATGGCGGTGACGCACGCGGTGAAGTTCGGGAAGTGCACGTGATCCACATCGAGATCGAGATTGTTGAAGCCTTTTTTCAACGCCACCACGCGATGTTCAATAATGGAATCGCCTTCAAAGGTAAGCAGCGCCAGGCTGCCCTCGAGGCGCGAGTGCAGCCGCAGCTTGGCGGCGGCGCCGACTTGCAGCGTGTCGGTATCGGCAAAGAAGCGCAGCTTGGTGGCGTCTTCCTCATCGGAAATGCGCACGATGCCTTCAGCGGTGACGGTCTGTTCAAAGCGATCCTCGCCCGCCACGCGGAGTACATAGGAGCCGCCTTTCTTGAGCGTGAGCCGCACGGTGCCTTTGCCGGTCTTGGGATCCGTGGTGATGTTGTATTCCTCGATAGTGGTTTCTTCTACGCGTTGTACGATGGCCGGTCGGCTGGGCAGCGCGTTGAGGATGGGATTGGGCTTGGCAAGTTGGCGTTGCAACACGAGCAGCGTGAGTTCTTTGCCGACCGGTTTGCCGTCGGGCGTTTTGGTGGTGACGCTGACATCGAAAGGCTCGCCCGCGAGCATCAGCGGTTGGCTCGGTGCGACGGTGGCGGTAAAGCCTTCGCGTGCCAAAAAAGCGTTGTGGACGGACTGCACATTTTCGCCATCGATGGAAACGGTGAAGCGCAGCGTCGTGCCGGCTTGGCCGCCGGAGGTGTCGTACTTCACTTTGAGTTCGCCGGTGGCATCGGTCTTGGCGATGAGATGCCGACCATCGGGGAGGTAGTAGCTGATGGTTTTGTCCGCTACGGGTTGGCCCCAATAATATTCGGCTTTGATGGTGAGTTCCACGGTTTCGCCCCGGAAATAAACGGAGCGATCGGTCTCGAGTTTGAGGCGGATTTTTTCCAGTTGAAATTTCTGCACGACAAAGGTGCTGGAATAGGCGATGGCCGGATCTGCTTTTTCGCGTGCGGTGAGGGTGTAGTTGCCAAGCGCGGCGCGGTCATCGAGTCGCAGTTGCGAGTGGAACGTGCCGAACTTGCCGAGCTTCTGTTCCGTTTCCCAAATCAAACGGCCCGCCGCATCCTTGACGGATACAAGATAGACTTTGCCCTCGGGCGCGGTGTACGCGCCGTCCTTCACATCGCGAATGATGCCGCGCAGTTTGATGGCCTCGCCGGGCTGATACGCCGGGCGATCGGTATACAGATACCCCTTCGCCGCGAGGCTGGTGCCAAACTGCAGCCCCGTGAGGCCGACGAGATTCGCCGCCACGTGGCCGTCGGCAATCGCAAACGCGCGCAGGTTGCCGTCGGTTTTGAGCTCTTTGTATTTGCCGCGAAACACACCGTCCTTTTCGGTGGTGCCGGTGGCGAACACTTTTTTGCCGTCGCTGAACAGCACTTTCACATCAGCGGCCGGCTTGCCAGTGCGGCGGTTTTCCACAAACACCAACGCCTCGCTGCGGGAGCTTTTGAGAATGAGGTCGAGGTCGCTGCGGATGACCAGCGTGGTGGCTTCAAAATCATGGTTGCTGACATTAATCAAACACACTCCCGCCTTGCCTTTTTCATTCGCGAAGGGCACGTCAATCGTCTGCTGACTTGGCCGGTAATCGGCGTAGTCGTCGATCTCCACTTCCCACGTTTTATCCGGCTCGATGAGCGCGATGTCGAGGTGATCGATATTGCCGATGGCGTGCGTCTTGCGGAAGTACGCTTCGAGGTCGAGGAAGTATTGCTTCACCGTCACCTTTTTGATATTGCGCGAACTGAGCTTCACCGTTGCCGCTTCGCTCGTGCGAAACTTGCTCTCAGTTTGCAACACCAACGAAGGCTTGGTCATCATCGCTACGCGCGCGCGCGCTGCCGGCTTTGCTGCCCCAGGTGAGCTTGCGGTAGGCCTCCAGCGCGGCGGTGAGGTCGCCCTGTTTTTCCTCGTAAATCAACCCGATGCGATAGAGCGCTACTGAGCTTTCTTCCGTGCCCGGATATTTGCTCACCAGCCGCTGCCACTCAGCGATCGCTTTGCCGTAGGCCTCCGCCACGGCCTTGTCCGCGCCGTCGGCTTCTTCCAAATCCACGGCAGTTTGAAACGTGATTTGGCCAAACAGAAACAGAATCCGCGCCGCGCGACTGTCCAACGGATTAGCCGTCAAAAACGCCTCAAACAATTTACGCGCCTTCGCATATTCCTTTGCCTCCACCGCATCCATCGCCACCTGATATTGGCCGTTGATAATGCCGCGCTGGCAGTTGGCCCACTGCGGGCCGTCCGGATATTTGTTGATATAACTTTGGAACGTCGCCGAGGCTTCAGTGTATTTCTTTTGGCCAAACCGAATTTGCGCCACCTGATGCAGCGCTTCTTTTTCCCACGTATCCTGTAGCTTGGCCGGCGTGCCGCCATTGACGGGGATCGTCGCCGTCAACGCATCGCCCGCGGGGAGCTTGTGATTTTTCTTGGCGATAAAATCATTGTACGCCGCGATCGCATCATCCGAACGCCCCACGCGATGGTAAGCCTGCGCGATCCACCACGCAGCGTACACCGCGCGCGGGTCGTCCGTGTGCTGTTTAAGGAAATTGCGCGCCGCCTTGATGCCTGGCTCCAGTTCGTGCGCGGTTGCGTTCGGCATTCGATATGTGTTGATGATCGACCACCGCGAATCGGCCACCAACTTTGCCTGCGCGTCGTCGGCCTTTTGTGCGGTGATGAGCTTCAGTAAATCCTCCAGATTCACGCGGCCCTGCGGCAATTGATTCGCCTTCAACTGCGCCTCGGCCAAATGATACCGCGCCGCCAGCGGATGTTTTCCGGCCGCGGCGGGATTTTCTTTTTTCATTCCACTCGCCCGCGCTGCGCTGCCCACCGGCCCCATCCAGTCCGGATCGAACTCCACAAGGTATGCGCGGAAATCTGTGATCGCCTGCGTTGGATTATTTGCCTGTTGAATCGCCCGCGCTTTTTTGAACATCACTGCATCACGCAGGTCGCGTCCGATCTCCATCGCCAGCGCTTTGTTGTATAAATTGTACGCCTTGGCAAAATTCGGCGGCGGCGCTTTCAAGTCATCCTTCGCCGGTTTCTTCGCCAGCGCGTCGGCAAAGTGAATGATCACCCCCGCGACATCCTGCTTACGCGCCGCCGAAAGCAGCCGCGTGGCCTCCGCGTTGTACACCGCCTCGGCGCTCTTGTAATCGCGCTTCTGCACAAACGCGTTGGCCTTGAGGAACCGCCCCTTGTGGAGCCACACTGATTTTGGATGATGCGCCGCCAACCGCCCCAACGTGCCAATGCAATCGTCGTAAAGTTTCCCGTGATACTGCGCCAACGCCTTCAAATAAACCGCCTCATCCGCGCGCTTGCCCTTCGCGGCCACGGCCTTATCCAGCGCCGCCACCGCCGCCGGATAATCCTTCGCCCGCAACGCCGCTTGGCCTGCTTGCAGATTGGGATCCACCTTGGGTGCTTTGGCCGCTTTCGGAGCCGCCCCCGCAGACGCAAACCACGCGGAACAAATGAGAGAGAGGGAAACTAGATGCAATGTTTTCATAAATTGAATGTGTCTGTGATGGCGTTGATCGGGAACGTCCGTCCACACTCCGCCCGAAACCCGCCCGTGGCAATCATTTGATATCAACGGGCCCAATGGAAAACCCGTACAAATTGGACGGAATCAAGCCACCAATGCCCCCGAGGGTTTCGGAGAAACCGCCCTACCCACCGCGGTGAATCCATTTCCAATCCTCAGGCTGATCACACAGTTTTTTCCGAACCGGATTCATCAAAATGTATGTCGCCTTTGTTTCCAATTCATCGGTATTGCGAAGCCGGTGATCAAAGAAATCCCGTTGCCATTTTAGGCCGACCTGTTGAGCAAGGTATCGTTTCCAATTGCCGATGATCTGCTTTATCCCCGTTTCACGCGAAAAAGAAAAAATGCCGTGCAAATGATCGGGCATCAGCAACAAAAGATGGCAAATCCATTGATGGGATTGCTGATAATGATCGGCCGAGGAGAAAATGATTTTTCCAATCTCGTCGTGGCATAATTGATTCGTGCCCCGTTGCTGGCAGCAGATGGTGATGAAATACTTTTCGCCATCCGGAACCCACCCGGGAACTTGATGGGGAAGTTGTTTGCGAGCAGTAAACGACATTGGCAATTCCCATTCCCGCAAGGCGCCTAAGGTAGGGCGTGCTCTCCGAGCGCGCCGTGGCGGTTTCGGAGAAACCGCCCTACCATCATTTCAGTAGTCGCGGATTCTTTTCAATCATCTCCTTGACCATGGCTTCGGCTTTGGCGAGTTGTTCGGGGGTTAAGCGCTTCATGAGGAATTCTTTGCCCTGCTTGGATTTCTTATCTCCGTTGGTTGCGGCAATGACATTCCACGCATAGGATTTCAAGAAATCTTTCTCAATACCAAATTGGCCCGAATAATAAATATTCGCAAGAAGTCCCTGTGCGTCGGGGTTTCCATTTTCCGCTGCTTGTTGCAGCAATTTAAATCCTTTGCCTACGTCCTTGCCTATTCCAAAAAGCCCAGCCAGATATGATTGCGCAAGCATAAATTGAGCAATGGGGTCCCTTTGCACGGCTGCGGTGCGAATCAGGCTAATTCCGCTTTCAATGTCTTTCTCTACACCCTCTTGACCTGTCAACAATACTACACCAAGCATGGATCGCGCCATCGCAGGTCCTTGTTTTGCTGAGGCGCGCATCAGTGCAAGGCCCTTATCTATGTCCTTTTCCACACCAGAAGCTAATGACAATTCCTCGAATAAATAAGCAGTTCCAAGAACAAACATTCCGAGGGGGCTTCCTTGTATAACGGATTCCTTTAAATGCTGCATCCCTTTTGCCACGTTTTTCTCCAAGCCCAGCTCGCCCTCTTTCTGCAACGCTCCAATTACCGCCTTGGCATTTGGCAAGTTTTGGTTCGCGGCTTTGCGAAGCCACTTCAGCGCCTCCTTTTCATCTTTCTTCACTCCCCTTCCACTATGGTACATGTCGCCAATCGCACTCTGTGCTTCAGGCAAATCCTGCTTTGCTGCTTTCAGCTTCCATTGAAATGCCTCACTGTAGTTTCTGTTAACGCCTCTTCCGTATCCATACATTTGGCCTAAACAGTATTGGGCATAGGCATTTCCCTGTTTGGCCAAGGCGCGCAATCCGGGCGCGGCTTCCTTGTACAGCACTTCAGCTTTTTCCGTGTCTTGCGGGATGCCCACTCCGGCGAAGTGGGCAGAAGCAACGTGATATTTAGCGATGAGGTTGCCTTGTTTGGCTGAACGGGATGCCCACTTATAGGATTCGATTCTGTCCACCTTCACCCCTTTTCCCCAGTAGTAGAAATTGGCCAGTCGAGCCTGAGCCTCGGCATCGCCCTTTTCCGCCAAGGCCAAGAGTGATTTGAAATCCTTTGGCAAGGGGGTGGCCTTGTCCGCGCCAAGTGCGGGCATGACCAGAATGAGGCTTAGTAGATAAAGGGAGAATTGCTTCATGCCCAAATTAAAGCGCACCCATTGCAGGGTGTAAATTATTTTCCTAATTGAATACCGCTGTTGAGGTAGGGCGGTTTCTCCGAAACCGCCTTGGCGCGCTCGGAGAGCACGCCCTACCTTGGGCCCGGCGTGTTCGGGAACCAATTATGTTATGGTGGGTTTGTTTACCGCAAAAACGCCTCGTGCAATCCGCCGTCGACGCTGATGACTTGGCCGCAGGTTTTGTTGAGGCGTTTTGTTAGTAGAAGATAAAACGCTTCGGCCTGGTCTTCGGGGGTGATCGGGTCGTTGGTCAAGGTGCGGCTGGCATAGAATTTGGCCAGCTTGCGGCGCAGGGAATCGTCGCTTTCTTTTTCGGTGTACTTGATTCCGTATTTGGCGAGGGAGCCAATGACGCGGTCGCGCGGGAACATGCTGCTGCCCTGCACCACGGTGGCCGGAGCCACGGCGTTGACGCGCACGGTGGGGGCCAGTTCGATGGCCAGTTCACGGACGAGATGGTTCGCGGCGGCCTTGGAGGTGTCGTAGGCGACGCTTCCTTTCTTGGCGACGACGGCGTTGGCGCTGGTGGTGAGGATAAGATTGCCGTTGAGGCCCTGCTCGCGCCAGGTGTTGGCGGCTTCGTCGCCGACGATGTAGCTGCCTTTGACGTTGACGCCGAAGGTGAAGTCCCATTTGTCATCCGGAATGTGGCCGGTGGTGTCGCTGGGCCAGAAAACGCCGGCGGTGACACAGATGCTGTCGAACCCGCCGTAGGCGAGGGCGACGTCATCGAGCATGGCGCGCACGCTGGCGCGGTCGGTGATGTTGCAGGCGAGGCCGATGGCGGGTCCGCAGTTGCTAATGCCGCTGCCGGCGATGCCGATGCCCACGCCGTATTGGTCGGTGATTTCCTTGGCGGTGGCTTGGGCGGCGGCGAGGTTCATGTCCACGCACACAACATGCGCGCCATCGCGCACTACGCGATGGGCCACCTCGCGGCCGATGCCGCTGCCGGCGCCGATGACCACGATGACCTGACGAGCGAGTTCCTTCTCGGCGGGCATGCGCTGCAGCTTGGCTTCTTCGAGCGCCCAGTATTCGATGTCGAAGGCTTCCTGTTGTGGGAGGGCGATGTATTTGTCAATCGCCTCGGCGCCGCGCATGACTTCCACGGCACAGTTGTAAAACTCCGCGGTCACGCGGCTTTCGCTTTTGTTTTTGCCCCACGCAATCATCCCGCAACCGGGGATGAGCATCACCGTGGGGTTCGCATCGCGCATCGCGGGCGAGCCGGGGCGCTTGCAGTTTTTGTAGTAGGTCGCGTAATCCTTGCGGTACTGCTTGAGGCCGGCAGTCAGCTCGGCTTTCAAAGTCTCGACGTATTGATCCACAAAGGCGTCGTCGAGCTTCTTGTTTTTCACAGCCTTGAGCGGCACGTAGAGCGGCTTGATTTTGGTGCGCAGGAAATGGTCCGGGCAGCTGGTGCCCAGTTCGGCCAGTCGTCCGGCGTCTTTGCTGTTCACAAAACGCAGAATGGTGTCGTCGTCCTGGATGGTGCCGATGAAGCGCTTCTGTTGGCTCACTTGGCCGCGCAGCCACGGGAGCAGCTTGGCGAACACTTTGCGGCGGACCTTCTCGGGCAGCGTGGCGTGTTTCTGGCCGCCGAAGGCTTTCTTGTCGCCGCCCTTTTTCTTGTAGGCCTTTTCGATGTAGGCGGAGGCTTTCTCGATGAGATCGAGCGAGAGATAGTAGCAATCCTTCTCGTCATCGGCCCAGTTAATCAGGCCGTGCTGGCCAAGCATCACACCCTTGGCCTTCGGATTCTTGGCGGAGACCTCCTGCAAGGCGAGGCCCAGCTCGAAGCCCGGGCGAAGCCATGGTGTCCAGACAATGTCGTTGCCGTACACTTCCTTGGTGATCTTCTTGGAATTCTTGGACGCACAAATCGCGATGGGCGCGTTCGGGTGCGTGTGGTCCACGTGTGTGCCGGGCACAAACGAGTGCAGCGGCGTGTCGATGGACGATGCGCGCGGGTTGAGGTTAAACGTGCAGTGTGGATACATCCCCACCATTTCGTCCTCGGCCGGCGTCTTAGGGCCGCGCTTTTTCTTGTTCGCGTAGACATTTTGCAGCGCGATCAGTTTCTCCTGATAGAGCGAGGCGAAATTCTCTTTCTTGGACGTGCGCAAATCGCCGCCCGACCCCTTCACCCAAAGCACTTCGACCGACTCGCCCGTCAGCGGATCAGTCTCCATGAGCTTGCTGGAGGTATTGCCGCCGCCGGTGTTGGTGATGCGCTGATCGCTGCCCAGCTTGTTGGAGCGATAGATGAGCCGATTGGCCGGATCCAGTTTCTTGACCTCGCTATCCTTCCAGAGGTCGTTCACGTATTTATATTGCTTCTTCGCCATAAAAATTTACCTTCACAAAAATTCGGGGCGCCCTTTCTCGGCCAAAACCGCCGTCAATTCAAGATTATTGCTGGGGGCTGGGCAACTGCAACCAACGTCACAACCCGGCTCCCGCACTGATGGGAATCGTATTCACGCTGGCCGGCGACAGTCCGGCCGAACGACTTCCGCCTGCGTTTTTCTCTCGGTACGGTTGGTAGTGCCGTTGCGGCGAAGAGGAAACATCGACACGAAATAACCCGCTCCCTCCGCCTCTTCTCCCTGAACAACATTTACACCGGTGCCGCTGAAGCGTACGGTAGCAGGCATGTTTAATAGCATGACAATCATCCTGGTTGGAGTTTTACTGGTGCTGGTCATTGCGGCCTTCATTTTTTTAAAAATCCAGGGCAAAGAGGAACCGGCGCAGGGGGCATATGTGTCCAGAGGCGCTTTGATGACTCCGGCCGAACAGGAGTTTTTTCGTGTCTTGAGGAGTTCGCTCCCCATTGAACATTACCAGATATTCTCAAAGGTACGGATGGCGGATATTGTGGACGTCAAAAAAGGCATGGAAAAAAAGTCTCGAACCCGTGCGCTCAACAGAATTATTTCAAAGCATGTAGACTTTCTGCTGTGCAATCCGATCGACTCCTCAATCTATGCGGTGGTGGAACTCGATGACTCTTCTCACAACAGGCAATCACAGAAGCGCAATGATGCATTCAAAAATGAGACGTTTGCCGCATGCGCTATCCCGTTGGTGCGGTTTCCTGTAAAGGCTTCGTACAGCCCAGAAGAAATTGCCGCGCAAATAAACTCGGCCTTTGGCAGGTGATGGAATGATTTCCATTCCCGATTCCAATGCAGATCTCTCAAAGCAATGCGAGGTCCAGACCTATCGCGCATCGGCAAAAGGCGGCCAGCACGTCAATAAAACCGAGAGCGCGGTGCGGATCACCCACCGGGAAACGAAAATCGTTGTGATCTGTCAGGACGAGCGCAGTCAGTATCGCAATAAGCAAATTGCATTTTCCCGGTTACGGAAAAAGCTGGAAGCATTAAACAACAAACGAAAAAAGCGAATCCCCACCCGGGCCACCAAAGGTTCCAAAGAAAGACGGCTTAAGGCCAAAAAGAATCAATCCACAAAAAAGGACTTTCGCAAAAGGCCCCTTGGGGAGGAATAAACCAATTGGCAGGCAGCAAAGAAGGGGGCTTATGAAGGGACGAATTTTGTATGCCCCTTGATGATGCCTTTCATTGGCTCGGAGTCAGGATTTTTTGGGAAAATCAGTTGTTCCCCATGAAACGGCCGATTACAATTTTTCGCATGAGAATTTACTTCTGCGTCCTGCTACTTGGCCTGAATTCAATAACAGCCACCTCGGCTGAGAAATGGAAACTAGTGTGGTCCGATGAATTCAATGGCAAGCAACTCGATTACTCGAAATGGGGCGTGGAAGAAAATGCATTCGGAGGCGGCAATCAAGAATTGCAAATTTACACCGACCGCAAAAAAAATATTCGCGTGGAAAACGGGCGGCTGATCATTGAGGCACACAAAGACAACGCGCAGATTGCCGGGACCCAACGGCAGTTTTCTTCGGGGCGCATTCGCACCAAGCACCGCGGCGATTGGTGCTATGGCAAATTCGAAATCCGCGCCAAGCTGCCCGCCGGCCAAGGCCTTTGGCCCGCGATTTGGATGCTGCCCACCAACGACAAATTTGGTTCTTGGGCGGCCAGTGGCGAGATTGATATTATGGAATTTCGTGGCCACGAACCCAATACCTATCACGGCACACTTCATTTCGGTGGCTTGTGGCCGAATAACCGGCAATCCACCGGCAAGCTTAAGTTGGCGGAAGGAAACTTCACAGATGTCTTTCGCACCTTCGGTATCGAGTGGGAAGCCGGAGAAATTCGCTGGTATCTGGACGGCAAGCTCTGGCAAACAAAAAAGAAGTGGGACACCGTGGGCGGTAAGTTTCCCGCGCCCTTTACTGAGCCATTTCACCTCGTGTTGAATCTTGCAGTAGGGGGGGGATTCCCAGGGAATCCAAATGCTCAGACGTCATTTCCATCTAAAATGGAAGTGGATTGGGTACGCGTGTATCAGCGGAAATAGTTTAATATTCCCGATGGATCGAAGCTGGGAACTTCAACCTCACCGATGCTCGTACGGGGCTGATTGGGTAGGCGATTCAAAATAAAACTTATCTTGATGGCGGTGGGTTTGGCTGGGAGGCTCTCCCGCGTGAAACGGATTATTTGTATACTTGTTTTGGCCGGGTTGACTCTGGAAAGCGCCGCGCAGATTCGGCGGCCGAATATTGTGTTTGTGCTGGCGGATGATCTCGGTTGGGCGGAGCTGGGGTGTTACGGGAATGGGTTTAACGAGACGCCGAATCTGGATCGGTTGGCGAAGGAGGGGATGCGGTTTACGCAGGCGTATGCGGCGGCACCGGTGTGTTCGCCGTATCGGGCGGCGCTGCTTACGGGGCAACATCCGGCGCGCGTGGGCATCACGGATTATCTGCGTCCGAATTCCTCCAATGGTCTGCCGGTGAGTCAGGTGGCGTTGCCGGAAATTTTGGCGAAGCACGAGTACACGACGGGCATGGTGGGTAAGTGGCATCTGACGGGCTACAAACATCACGAGGCGGAGTTTGAACTGCGGCCGACGGACCATGGGTTTGGCTGGAACACGGGCAGCGAGGTGAAGGGCGTGGGCAACGGAGCGAATTTTTTCCCGTACGTGTTTCGCACGCAGCCGATCTCGTGGATTGATCTGCCGAAGAGCAAGCTGGGCAAGGGCGAGTATTTGACCGACCGACTGAACCACGAGGCGGTGGAGTTTATTGAGCGGAACAAGGACCAGTCGTTTTTTCTCTACCTCAGCCATTACGCGCCGCACACGATCCTGAACGGCCGGCCGGATCTCGTGGAAAAATACCGCCGCAAACACAAGCCGGGGGCGAGCACGCGCGCCCGCGAACGGTGCTATCTTTGTCAGGATTCCGGTCTCAAGGGGGATGCCTGTCATCACTGGGCCGGTTCGCATAATCCGCATTTGGCGGCGATGCTGGAGAGCATTGATGACGGGATTGGAATGATCGATCGCAAGCTGCGCGAGCTGGGGATTGATCGGGATACGATTTTTATTTTTAGCAGCGACAATGGCGGCGAGACCAACGTGACCTCGAACGCGCCGTTGCGCGGCGGCAAAAGCCAGCTCTATGAGGGCGGCATTCGTGTGCCGTTGATCGTGCGCTGGCCGAATGGCAAGGTGCCAGCGGGGAGCACAACATCGCGGCCGGTGGTGAATCATGATTTTTACCCGACCTTTATGGAGGCGGCGGACATCGATCCTGATCCGGGCCAAAAGCTGGATGGCGTGTCGATGCTACCCACACTGCGTTACCCGAATCGGGCGTCCAAGCGTGAGGCGTTGCATTGGCATTATCCGTTGGATAAACCGCATTTCCTCGGCGGCGTTTCTGGCGGCGCGATTCGCGTGGGCGACTGGAAGTTGATCGAGTTTTTTGATCCGGCAACCAAAGAAAAGCACGCGCTCTTTAATCTCGCGAAAGATCCCTCGGAGAAAACCAACCTCGCGGCGGCGGAGCCCCAGCGCGTGGCGGAGCTGCAGGGCCGGTTGGTCAAGTGGCGGACACAGGTGGGCGCGCGCATTCCCTCGCGACCGTTGCTGACTTCCCCTCGCGATTTGAAATTCGGCGATCATTTTTCCGAAGGGCAGGTAAGTGGCGGCTGGTTCTTCCAGAAGGAATGGCAGGTGGAACAGGGCGTGCTGCGGCGCAATGAAATCGCCGGCGAGAATAAGCGGATCTTTTACAAGAATCCGAATTTCAAGGACGCGATGGTGCGGTTTGATTTTCAGTTTGATGGGGCGACTGATCTCCGGCTCGTGACCGGAGCCTCGGGTAACTACAACACGGTGATCCACATTCGGCGCGATCATTTTTATCTGCAAACGGCGATGGACGATCGCGGCCCGTGGTTCTCCATGCGGCACGGCGAATGCGCGTATGACTTTGTGCCGGGCCAATGGTACACGATGACCGTGGAGTTTCTCGGCGATGAAGCAGTGGCGCATCTCGATGCCGAACATCTCGTGTACGCCAAGCATCCGATCATTGACCAGGAGCGCACCTACTTCGCGCTGCAGGTCGATCGCGCCGGGGCGGCGTTTGATAATCTGCAGGTGTTCACCGCCGGCCGGCATCGCGATCACGAGATCAATCGCGCGCGGATTGCGAAATTGTCCGGGAAATTTCCGGTGAAGCAATCGCCGCAAGACGCCTACGAGATTCGAAAACGCAACACGCACGCGCAACTGCATCTCCACGATGCCAAATACCGCAAGCTGATGACGGCGGTGGATACGTTGGACGCGGAAAAGAAAAAGCGTTTCCCGGCTGTATTCAGCACGAACAAAACCTTCCGGAAAAAGATCGCGGAGCAACGCAAGAAACTGCACGCGGAAGATCCCGTTTATAAGGAGACCCTCTTCGCGACCCACCGCGCCAACCGCGCGATGGAGGCGTATCTCAAGGAACAGAATCCGGCGATCGAGTCGGGCCCGGAGGCCAGCCGCAAGGCGGTGTTGGAACGGACGCGCCTGAAACACCGGAACGATCCGGCTTATCAGAAGCTCGCCGCGGCCGCCGCCGCCGCGCAACGCAAGCTGGAGGCGGGTTACCCACAGTTGTTTGTGTCCGACGACGCGATCAAAGCCAAACGCGACGCCGCGCGGGAGGCAATCAAGGCCCTGCCGGATTACAAGGAGCTGACGGCGAAACGCGCCGCGGCTTATCGTGAGCAGCAGGATTATTTGCACGGGAGCGATTCGCAACTTGCGGCGCTGCAGCAGCAGGTACAGAAACTAAACGATCAGGAGAAAAAATAATTTACCCATCATGAGAGCGATCACTTGGACTTGTTTATTGGCTTCAACCCTCGTGGCGACCGCGGCGGATTATCCGCTCAAGCCGGTGCCGTTTCACGAGGTGGACATGACCAGCGCCTTCTGGCGGCCGCGCTTGGAGACCCAGCGCACGGTGCTGGTGCCGTTTGCCTTTGGCAAAACCGAGCCCGGCGTGGCGCACTTGCAGGCGGCGGCGGATGCCTTGACGGGCAAAAAGACCGACGACCATCGACCGCATCGGTTCATTGATTCGGATCTCTACAAGGTGATGGAAGGCGCGGCGTATCTGGTGAAACTGCGCGATGATCCCAAGCTCGAGGCAAAGTTTGACGCGATTGTGGACGTCATCGCCGGGGCACAGGAACCCAACGGGTATTTGTATCCCTCGCACACCACCGGCGTGGGCGCGAAGAAACACATGATGGGCGACAAACCGTACGAGTTCGTGGTGCACAGTCATGAGCTGTACAACATGGGCCACATGTATGAGGCGGCGATCGCGTATTATCAGGCGACCGGCAAGGACAAGCTGCTGAAGGTGGCGGAGAAAAACGCGCAGCACGTCAACAAGGTCTTCTTCGAGGGCGATCCGAAATACAACGGAGGCAAACCCATCCGGCAGGCACCGGGGCATCAGGAGATGGAGCTGGCGTTGGTGAAACTGTACCGGGTGACGGGCAAGCAACTGTACCTCGACATGGCGCGGAAGTTTCTGGAAATCCGCGGCATCACCTACGTGCCCGATGGCGAAGGCGTGATGTCGCCGACTTACGCCCAGCAACATCGGCCGGTGGCCAAGCAGACCAAAGCGGTCGGCCACGCCGTGCGCGCCACGTACCTGTATTCCGGCATGGCGGATGTGGGCGTGCTCGCCGGCAAGACTGCGTACGCCAAAGCACTCGATCAAATATGGGCGAACATCACCGACACACGCATGCACATCACCGGCGGTCTGGGCGCCGTGCACGGCATCGAGGGGTTTGGCCCGGAATACGAGCTGCCCAATGCTGATGCCTTCAACGAAACCTGTGCGGCGGTGGGCAATGTGCTGTTCAACTACCGCATGTTTCTGCTGCATAAAGACGCGAAGTATCTCGATGTGGCCGAGGTGGCGCTGCTCAACAACGTGCTTGCCGCGGTGAACCTCGCCGGCAACCGCTTCTTTTACGTCAACCCGCTGGCGGCCGATGGTAAGTATCCCTTCAATCACGGCACCGCCGGACGCGCGCCGTGGTTTGGTACGGCCTGTTGCCCGAGCAACATGGCGCGCCTGCTGCCGCAGGTGCAGGGCATGACCTACGCGCATGACGGCGAAAATTTGTACGTCACCTTTTTCGCGGAATCCGCCACCACGGTGAAGATCGGCAACGCGGAAGTGGCGATCCGGCAGGCGACGGCTTATCCGAATGACGGCAAGATCCGCATTAATCTCGATCCCACAAAACCGGTCGACTTCGCCCTGCGCTTGCGCATCCCCACATGGACAGGCAAGCAGTTTGTGCCCGGCAAACTGTACCAATACGCGAACGCCGAGCCGGCCGCCTGGACGCTCAAAGTGAACGGCAAGCCGGTGGAAGCGAAGGTGGAGAAAGGGTTCGCGGTGATCGACCGCACGTGGAAGCGCGGCGATCGCGTGGAGCTAAACCTGCCCATGCCCGTCCGTCTCAACACCTGTCACCCGAACGTGGAGGCCAATCACGACCGCGTCGCTCTGACGCGCGGGCCGTTTGTGTTATGCGCTGAGGGCGTGGATAACGGTGGGGTGACCGAACGCTATTTCTTCGAAAAATTGCCGAAGCTCGCGGGTGCCCCGGTGAAGACCCGGTCCATTGAATCGGGCAGCTTCATCCAAACCACCGTGCCGGCCAGCGCGCTTACGGCCACGGGTGGTACGAAGTCGCAGCCGCTGGTGCTAACGCCGTATTACGCTTGGAACAATCGTGGCCCCAGCTCAATGACCGTTTGGTTCCCGCGCAACAAGGCGATGGCCGTGTATGATCCGTTGGCCCTGCCCAAGGAGAGCGTGTTCAAGGCCATCACCGCCACGCATACCTCGCCGCTCGACACCGTGAACGCCATCGGCGACGGCCTCGAGCCGCGCTGGTCCAGCGGCAATAAGGTCCCACGTTGGACCAGTCGCGGGCAGGAAGGCAAACCGCAGACAGTGACCGCCTCCTTCCACGGCCCAAAAAAGATCCGCAGCATTGGCGTCTATTGGATGGATCACTATCAGCATCCGGTGAAGTTCCCGAAAGAATGGAAGATCGAGACCTTGCACGGCGGCCAATGGAAGCCCTTCGAGCTTTATACTACCGACCGCTACGACACGCGTGCCAACCAATTCAACGTCGTCCACCCCGCCGCGCCGCTCACCTGCGACGCCATCCGTATCCACATGACCCCCCGCGACCAAACCGCGATGGGAATTCTGGAAATGAAAGTGGTGTTTGAGAAATAGCCGGTGCGCTCTGGAAAGCTTGAAGAAGCGCGGCCGGGAGCTACACTTTTGGCGTGAAGCGAATTGGATTCATGGTCGCGCTGATGCTGTGCCTGCCGGTGGCGGCTTGGGCGGATGCGAAGGCGGATTTTTTTGAGGCGAAGATTCGGCCGGTGTTGGCGACGCATTGTTTCGAATGTCACGGGCACAAGGAGAAGGGCGGTCTGAAGCTGGACAGTCGCACGGCGATTCTTCAGGGCGGCGACAGCGGGCCGGCGATGGTTCCCGGTAACCCCCAGAAAAGCCTGCTGATGACGGCGGTGCAGCACACGGATCCCGAGCTGGAGATGCCGCCGAAGAAGAAACTGCCGCCGGAGGTCATTGCCGATTTATCTCAATGGATTCGCGCGGGCGCCGTGTGGCCAGAGGGTACGCCCTGCCTGCTTGGCGTCTTCGTGGCTTGGCGGTCAAACTCATTCTTGCTTTGACGGTGGCTTTGCGTGTACTGCCTTGCGCGATGGCGAAGACGGCGATTTTGTTTGCGGGGCAAGGGGCTCAGACGGTGGGCATGGGGCGTGACCTTGCAGAGGTGTTTCCGGTTGCGCGGGATTTATTTGCGCGCGCGGATGAGGCGTTGGGATATGAGCTTTCGCAGATTTGTTTCGAAGGGCCGGAGGAGGCGCTCACGCAAACGGAAAATGCGCAGCCGGGGATTTTTCTGGTGAGCTGGGTGGCGTTGGAAGTGCTGAAGGCTCAAGTTCCCGGTTTTAAATTCGAGGCGGCGGCGGGTTTGTCGTTGGGGGAATTTACGGCGTTGACGGCGGCGGGGGTGATGTCATTCGAAGATGGCCTGCGCGTGGTGCGGCAGCGCGGACGGTTTATGCAGGAAGCGTGCGACGCAACGGAAGGCGGAATGGCGGCGGTGATTGGGCTGGATGAGGACGCAACACGCGAAGTGTGCGCGGCAGCGGAGGTGGAATTAGCGAATTTAAATTGTCCGGGTCAACTGGTCATTTCCGGCACAGCAGCGGGCATCGAAAAAGCCTGCGCGTTGGCCAAGGAACGCGGGGCCAAGCGCGCGCTACCTTTGCCGGTGGCCGGCGCGTATCATTCGCGCCTGATGGAAAGCGCGTGCCCGAAACTGGAGGCGGCATTGCGCGAGGTTGATTTGAATCTGCCGGGCGTGCCGGTGATTTCCAATGTGACGGCTCAGCCCCACGCAACAGCCGGCGAAATTCTGCAGCGCCTCGTGGAGCAAGTGACTTCCTCCGTGCGTTGGGAGGCGTCCATTCGGCACCTGATCGATGACGGCTTCACACGCTTCATCGAGCTTGGCCCGGGCAGCGCGCTTACTGGTTTTATGCGTCGCATCGATCGTGGGCTGGAAGTGCACAACGTGGCCGATGTGCCGAGTTTAGAAAAAACGGTTGCGGCTTTAAACGATTGATTTTAGAAACCGCGGACTCGCAGGCTCGTCCCTCCAATGGAACTGCGGCGATGGAGGGACGAGCCTGCGAGTCCGCAAACCGAACTGAAAAATATGACTTTAGAAAATCAAACAGCAGTAGTCACCGGCGCAGGCCGTGGCATTGGGCGAGCGATTGCTTTAGCGTTTGCTGAGGCGGGCGCGGATGTGGTGTGCGTTTCGCGCACGGAAGCCAATTCCCAAAAAGTGGCGGATGAAATCGCCGCACTTGGCCGCAAGAGCTGGGCGGTGGCGGTGGATGTGGGCGACACGGCGGCAGTGGAGGTGGCAGTGGCGAAAATTTTGGAGGACACCGGCGGCATCAACATTTTGGTGAACAACGCCGGCGTCACGCGCGATGGCCTGTTGATGCGAATGAGCGAGGCGGATTGGGACACGGTTTTGGATACCAATCTCAAAGGCGCATTCACGCTGACCAAAGCCTTTGCGCGGCCGTTGCGGAAAGCGGACAACGCGCGCATCATTAACATCGCGTCGGTCGTCGGCCTCGTGGGTAACGCGGGTCAGGCGAATTACGCGGCGAGCAAGGCGGGGCTGATCGGCTTTACCAAAAGTTGCGCCAAGGAACTGGCCAAGAGCGGCATCACGGTGAACGCCATCGCGCCGGGTTTCATCGCCACGGATATGACCGATGAGCTCAGCGACAAGGTGAAGGACGCCGTAAAGGCGAGCGTCCCGATGGGAGAATTTGGCGCGGTGGAGGATATCGCGGGCGCGGCATTGTACCTCGCCAGCCCCGCCGCGCGGTACATCACAGGGCAAGTGCTGGCAGTGGACGGTGGGATGGTGATGTGATCGTCGAAATGCCGGTGCATTTTGTGAATAAAAAAAACCGACTCGGGGCTTGACGCTTGGCTTGAATTGGCTGACAAGCAACGCACCTTTTAGGAACAAATATATATGTCTGAAGAAAAAAGCATTGAGGCACGGGTTCAAGCAATCGTGGTGGAACAACTGGGCGTGAAGCCTGAACAAATTACGCCGGAGGCGACATTCCTTGAGGATCTCGGTGCCGATTCACTGGACACCGTGGAGCTTGTGATGGGCCTCGAAGAGGAATTCGGCAACGAAATCCCCGATGAAGAAGCCGAGAAGCTTCTCACGGTGGGCGATGTGATCCGGTACATCGAGGAATCACAGGGCTAAACCGCCGCAACCATTTTGGGCAGCTGGCCAACAGGGTTCCGGCTGCCCATTTTTTTTGGCAAACTTGGACTGGTAACAATGGGTAGTGAAACGGGTATGCGCGTAGTAGTCACCGGTATGGGCGTCGCCTCGTCGCTCGGCTGTGAGGTGGAGGAGCTTTGGCAAAACGTCATCGACGGCCAATGCGGCATCGACCGCGTCACGTCGTTTGATATCAGCGATTACACCTGCCAAATCGCCGCGGAGGTGAAGGACTTCGATCCCGCCCCCGCCTTTCCTAATGCCAAAGAAGTACGCCGTGCCGATCGCTTTACGCAGCTGGGCATCTACGCCGGCTGGAAGGCGCTTGAGGATTCCGGCATGAATCTTGAGGAACTCGACCGCGACCAAATCGGCAGCTTCATCGGCAGCGGCATCGGCGGGCTCGGCACGCAGGAAGCGCAGCACACCGTCCTCACCAGCCGCGGTCCGGGCAAGATGTCGCCCTTTACCATTCCGATGCTCATCCTCAATATGGCCTCGGGCGTGTTCTCAATTTACAACGGACTGCGCGGGCCAAATATGGCCACCTGCAGCGCCTGCGCCACCAGCACCCACGCGCTCGGTGAAGCGTGGCGCACGATTAAAATGGGCGACGCCAAAGCCATCTTTGCCGGTGGCGCGGAAGCCGCCGTGGTGCCCATGGGCATGGGCGGGTTCGCCGCGATGAAAGCGATGAGCACCCGCAACGACGAACCCAAAACCGCATCGCGGCCGTTCGATATCGGGCGCGATGGCTTTGTGATGGGTGAAGGCGCGGGCGTGCTCGTGCTCGAAGAGCTGGAACACGCCAGGGCGCGCGGCGCAAAAATTTATTGCGAGATCGTCGGGTACGGCAACACCGCCGATGCCAATCATCTCACCGCCCCCGCGCCCGATGGCGAAGGCGCGGCGCGTTGTATGAAGATGGCCCTCCGCAGCGGCGGCCTCGATACCGAAAACATCGACTACATCAACGCCCACGGCACCAGCACGCCGCAGGGCGATATTTGCGAAACCAAAGCCATCCGCAGCGTGTTCAAGGATCACGCCGACAAGCTCGCCGTCAGCTCCACCAAAGGCGCCACCGGTCATATGCTCGGCGCGGCTGGCGGCGTGGAAATGATTCTTGTGGCCAAGGCATTGCAAACCAACATCGCCCCGCCCACCATCAATTTGCACAACCCCGATCCAGAGTGCGACCTCGACTACGTGCCCAACGAGGCCCGCGAGATGGAGATCAGCGCGGCCCTCAGCAACTCCTTTGGTTTCGGCGGCCATAACGCCACCATTGCCGCCACCAAGTTCACCGGCTACGCTACGCGCGTGGACTGAGGCTGCAGAAACCAACGAACTGGCAAGCTCATCCCTCCAGCGCAAAGTCGCGGGCCGTTCTCCATTGGAGGGAGAGGCCTGCGAGTCCGTGAGCTATGAACTTTCTAAAACTCATCGAGCAAAAACGCGATGGGGGCGAACTTTCGCCAGAAGCCATCGCCGATGTGGTGGCCGCCTTCGCCGCTGGTTCCATGCCGGATTACCAAATGGCGGCGTTTCTGATGGCCGTCCAATTTCAGGGAATGACTCTGGCCGAAACGCGCGCCCTCACCTTGGCGATGCGCGACAGCGGCGAGGTGCTGGAATTCCCCGAGGATGACCGCCCGCTGGTCGACAAACATTCCACCGGCGGCGTGGGCGATAAAGTATCGCTGCCCCTCGCGCCACTGCTTGCGTGCCTCGGCTATCGCGTGCCGATGATTTCCGGCCGCGGCCTCGGCATCACCGGCGGCACGCTGGACAAGCTCGAGAGCATTCCCGGCTTTACCACTCAACTTTCAGCGGAACAATTAATTGGCCAAGTGCAACAAATCGGCGTGGCCCTCGGCGGCCAAACCTCCGAAATCGCCCCCGCCGATAAAGCACTCTACGCGCTACGTGATGTCACCGGCACGGTGCCGTCGGTGCCGCTCATCACTGCCAGCATCCTTTCCAAAAAACTCGCCGAGAATTTGGATGCGTTGGTGATGGACGTGAAGTTTGGCGCGGCTGCTTTTATGCGCACCCGCGACGACGCGCGCGCGTTGGCGAAATCCATCGTAACCCTCGCCACCGAATGCGGCGTGCAAACCACCGCATTGATTACAAATATGGACGCCCCGCTCGGCCGCGCCGCGGGCAATTGGCTGGAGGTCAAAGAATCCATCGCGTGCCTCGAAGGCAATGGCCCGAACGATTTGGAGGAATTGGTCATCGCCTGCGCCGCCCAACTTCCCGACTGCGATGCGGATCGTGCACGCGCCGAACTTGCCAGTGGCCGTCCGCGCGAAAAATTTAATGAACTCCTCACCGCCCAAGGCGCGGACCGGGCCGCGTTTGAAACTAAATTAAAACAGGCCACCCCCGCGCCCACCGCACCAATCGTGCGCGATTTCCCCGCGAGCGGGAAAGGTTTTCTTGCGCGGTGCGACGCGCGGATCATTGGCGAAGTGGTGCGCGATCTCGGCGGTGGACGGCAGACGAAGGATTCGGAAATCCAACCCGACGTCGGCCTCGACCAAATGCTCAAGCCCGGCGAAGCCATTGACCGCCCGTTGTGCCGAATCCACGCCACCACCGAGGCCGCCGCGGATGCAGCAGCGGAACAATTGGCGGGGGCATTTGAGATTTCCGGTGAACGACCCGATCTTGAGCCATTGATTTGTGGAATGTTGTGAGGGTAAGGACGCGCTTTGCCCTCTTGACAGGGCTGAATAATACTGGCAATCTCCGCCGTTCCCCGATGTTTTCTGGGTATAAAGCGACATTTTTGACTGAATTTAGGCTGATTTCATGAAACGAACATTTCAACCCTCGAATTTGAAACGAGCGCGCCGTCACGGTTTTCGCTCGCGTATGGCTACTAAAGCGGGCCGCGGCATCATCAAGCGTCGCCGACAAAAGGGCCGCTCCCGACTCACCCCGGAACTCTGATGACCTCTGGGGCGCCGGCTCGGCTGCGGCTGACCCGTGCGATGCGCATCCGACAAGGACGCGACTTTGCGCGGCTCAAAAGCCAAGGCCGTCGGCTAGCACAGGGCGGGCTGGTACTCAACTGGCTCGAGCTTCCCGAAGGCGCCCCCTCCCGATTCGCTGTGATCACCACCCGCAAACTTGGCAACGCCGTTATCCGCAACCGCGCGCGACGGCTGCTGCGCGAATGCTTTCGCCTGCACCAACACGCTTTGCGCGTGCCGGTGGAGATGGTGCTCATCGCCCGGCGTTCCTTGGTGGGGAAATCCTTCGCGGGCACGGAAGTAGATTATTTGGCCATCCTGCATTCGGCAAAATTAATCTCAAACTCTTGAACCTACTGCAACACATTCTGCTCGCATTGCTGCGATTTTATCGCTGGGCCATTTCGCCGTTGCTGACCGCATTGGCGGGCGGCTCCATTTGCCGCTTTGATCCGAGTTGTTCGGAGTACGCGATGGAGGCGGTGAAAACGCATGGCGCGATTCGCGGCAGTTGGCTTACGTTACGGCGATTGGGCCGGTGCCACCCGTGGGGCGGTTGCGGGCATGACCCGGTGCCCCAAGTGCAGTTAAAAGCAAAGATTTAATCAATGGATCGTACCGGAAAAATTATTCTCGTTGTTTCAGTGTTGGCGATGATCTTTGGCATGCCGCTGGCGATGCGGCTGGGGCTGATCAAAATGAGCCCTGCGGTGGAGGATGTAAATGCCACGAGTACCCATTCGGTCACGCAAGCGGGAACCAACACGTTGGGCACCAATCAAGTGGTGCAAGCGGGCACCAACACGCCCGGGGTGGCCCCGACAAATTCGCCCACTATTTCGACCAACACGCCGGTTGCGACCAATCAGCCCACCCCGCCGGTGGTGGAGGTTCCGGCCGTGGAAGAATCGACGCTCACACTTTCCAGTGGCAAAGCAAAGTTTACCTTCACCTCGCTGGGCGGCGGCGTGAAACAGGTGGATTTGTTGAGCTATCCAAAGGAGATCGGCGAAGATGCTGCATCTGCTCCGGTGGCACTCAAGAATACCGGAAAACTGCTGCCCTTGCTGGCGTTGCAACCGAATATCGGCGAGCTGGGGCATGAGCCGGGTTCGCCGCGCCCTTATCAAACCAATTCGATCCCGCATGAGTTGGAACTGGTGGATGATCAGACCGTGCGCGCTACGGCCAATTTCCCCGGGGGCATGCAGGTGGTCAAAACATTCCGCCTCAAGGAAGATTATCAGTTGGAAGCCGAGGTGGTGCTGCGCAATGCCTCCGGCGCTTTCATGAAGGAGAGTGGTTTTTATTTGGTATCCGGTTCCGTGGAAGAGCCTGAAAGCACTTCGCACATGATGGGGATGAATTTCGGCCTTATGTGGTTTGATGGTGAGGAAGCGATTTCGGTTGGCCCCGGTTGGTTCCAAAATTATCGCATGGGCTGCATGTGTTTTGGCAGCAAGGGTGAACGCAATAATTACACCCACGGGCAGGGGAACGTGGCATGGGCGGGGGCGTACAGCCGGTTCTTTGCGCAGGTAACGATGCCGGAAAAACCGGGCCAAATGCTCGTGGCGCATCAGCTGCTTGTCCCCACGCAGGAGAAGCCCAATCGCAAAGCCTTTGAGACAGCCATTGTGTGGGATACCCCTTCGCTTGGGGTTGGTGAGTCGGTGACCAACCGTTTCACTCTGTATTCCGGCCCGCGCGAGTTTGATCGATTGGAATCCATTGGCTTGGAACACGGCAATCAGCTCGAAGGCATTATGGATTTCGGCGGCTGGTTTGGCTGGGTGGCCAAAGGGCTGCTGTTGCTCATGACCTGGTTCCACGGCGTCGGCCTTTCCTACGCGCTTTCCATCATCGCCATCACCGTGCTCATCAAACTCGTCTTCTGGCCCCTCACTGCGCGCAGCACGCGGTCCATGAAAAAAATGGCCGCCGTCAATGCCAAGATGATGCCGGAAATCAAAACCATCCGCGAACGCTACAAGGATGATTACCAGAAGATGAACATGAAGATGATGGAGATTTACAAAAAGTATGGCGTAAATCCCCTCAGCCAAATGGGCGGTTGTTTGCCCATGCTCATCCAAATCCCGATTTTCTTCGGCTTCTTCACTATGCTTCGCACGGCCATCGAGCTGCGCGGCGCGGAATTCCTTTGGGTGGCCGACCTT
This sequence comes from Limisphaerales bacterium, assembly GCA_014382585.1. Taxonomy (NCBI): domain Bacteria; kingdom Pseudomonadati; phylum Verrucomicrobiota; class Verrucomicrobiia; order Limisphaerales; species Limisphaerales bacterium. The sequence continues at coordinate 28,539 of JACNJL010000049.1, forward strand.
TCTTCGCCCGACACGGTGATGGAAATCGCCGGTTTCCCGATCAACATCATGCCGCTCCTGATGACGGCCACGATGTTTTTGCAAATGCGGCTGCAGCCGCCTTCTCCCGGCATGGATCCGGCCCAACAGGCCATTATGAAATACATGCCGTTGATGTTTGTGTTTATCCTTTACTCCGCCTCCGCCGGACTCTGCCTTTACTGGACTGTACAAAACGTGCTGACCATTGTGCAGACCAAGATGACCAAAGTGGAACCGGAGGATGAAAACGTGGTGGAAGTCATCCAACCCACGAAAAACAAAAAACGAAAAACCTAATTATGACCATGTCAACTGTACCCAAAAGTATTCTCGAAAACCTGCTCAACCGCCTTGGCTTTGATGCCACCGTGGAGGAAACGCCGATGGACAACGGCAGCCTGCTCAACGTGAACACCGAGGACGACCCCGGCCGCCTCATCGGCCGCCAAGGCCGCACGTTGAGCGATCTGCAATACCTCACCAACCGCCTGCTCATTGTGCAGGACAAGGAAGCCCCGAAAGTCACCGTGGACGTCGGCAACTACCGCACCGAAAACCGCGAACAACTCGTAAAGCAAGCCAACGATGCCGCCGACAAAGCCCGTCGTTGGGGCGAGGTGGTGGAGATGGATCCAATGACTGCGTTCGACCGCCGCACCGTGCACCAAACCCTCGCCGAAGCGGATGACATTACCACCGAATCCATCGAAGTGGATGGCACCGCCAACAAAGTTATTTTGGTTCGGCCTAAAAAATAGTGAGTTAGTGTGAAATTTCAACCCGGGCCGATGGGGTCCGGGTTTTTCAAACGCCTGCGGTTGGCCAGCAGGAAGGAGTGCCCTTTTCAATCCACCGCTTCGGCGGTGGGCGTCGTCGTCGTCATCGTCGTCTTATTAAAGGCGGAGGGGGCGGCGGCGGCGAATATCCGCTTTCCCCCAACGCATAGAGTGCTCAGACGAGACCTTTCAGGTAAGCAAGGATGAGCTTGGGCAAGTCGCTGCTGTAACCGCCCTCGAGGAGGTTGGCTTGAGGTTTATTAAGTTGCCGGAGTTGTCGGGCGATCCAAGTGAAATCTTCCACCTCGAGTTGTTGCTGGCAAAGCGGGTCACGCTTGTAGGCGTCGAAACCGGCTGAGACGCAAATGAGGTCGGGATTAAATTTTTTAAGGTCGGCCAGAGCCGTGCTGGTGATTTTGCGCCAGCCATCATTGGGGGTGTCGGGCGGGACGGTGTAGTTGTGGCAATGATCAAAACTCTTCTGACCGGTACCGGGGTAGGCGGGGTGTTGGTGGATAGAAAAAAACGCGGTGCCCTCCACAGTGCGCAGGATGTCCTCAGTGCCGTTGCCGTGGTGCACATCGAAATCAAATACAGCCACTTTCTTGAGGCCGGCGGCGCGCGCGGCCAGCGCGGTGATGGCAATGCTGTTAAAATAACAAAAGCCCATCGCCTGCTCCCGCGTGGCGTGATGGCCGGGCGGGCGGAGAAGGGAGAAGTTGGGTTTGCCTTCGCGAGCGAGTTCCAGCGCGCGCAGTCCGCCGCCGATAGAGCGCCGTGCGTGGGCATCGATGTCTGTATAATCCGGCGTGTCGGCATCAAACGGCCCGGAAGGGCTGGCGACATTCTGGATGTGGGCCGGCAAATGCGCGCGGGCAATATCCGCGTCGGAAACGGGCGCGGGTTGCTCCCAGGTGATGGGGATTTCATTCTGCGCGCGCAGCAGCGCCAGCGTGCCGGCCACGCGTTGAGGGCGTTCGGGATGGCCGGGTGCGGAGTAGTTAACGCAGCGTTCGTCGGTGATGACGTGCATGGCCGAGTTTGGCGCGTCGTGGAAGTGGCGTCTACTGTTAACACCTTCGGTTTGCCAAGGGCGCGGCTGCCCCGTATGCTGTGGGCAGCTTTTATGGCCGATTACAAAGTCAAATTCGAGGTGTTCGAGGGGCCGATGGATCTCCTTCTTTATTTGGTAAAGAAGGAGGAGGTGGATATCTATGAGGTAAACCTCACCAAGATCGCGCGCGAATTCATTGAATACGTCGACTTAATGCGCGAATTTGACATCGAAATTGCCGGCGAATTTCTCGTGATGGCCAGCACGTTGGTTTATATCAAAAGCAAGGAACTGCTGCCGGTGGATCAGCAAGTGATCGCCGAGGATGACGATGAAGGTGAGGATCCGCGCTGGGAACTCATCCGCAAACTGGTCGAGTACAAGAAATTTAAAGATGCCGCCGACAAACTCGAAACACTCGAGCATCGGCAGGAGGACATCTACCCGCGCCTACCCGCGAAGCAGGAATTTGAAATGCCCGAGGATCGCGGCCCACGCGTGGAGGTGAGCATCTTCGACCTCATCAACGCCGTGAACGACGTCATCAAACGCGTCGAGGAACGCAACGCCGAGGGCCGCGAAATTTTCGACGAACAATTCACTGTGGCGGAAAAAATCACCGCCATTCGCGAACGCATCCACGCGGAGCCCTCGTTCAACTTCGCCGAACTCTTCGCCGAAGCCGCCAGTCGCAACGAAGTGGTGGCGACGTTTTTGGCGATGCTGGAATTGATCCGGTTGCGACAAATTAAAATCACACAAGGCGATGCCTTCGGCGAAATTATCATCACCGAAGGCAAAGGCGACAACGGCTTGGAGGCCACCGAGCCTTTGACCGAATTCCCAGAAACTATTTCAGAATAACGATGGAACTTAAGGACACACTCGAGGCAATTCTATTTTCCTCGCAAAAACCGCTCAGCGCCAAGGAGCTGCAGGATATTCTGCGCCAAGCCGGCGAGGAAGCCGACGGCAAAGAACACGTCAACGCAAAGGCCAACGCAAAAGCCAAAGGCATCACCGCCGCGCTGGAAATTTTGGCCGGCGAAGTGGAAACCCTCGACCGCAGCTACCGCCTCGTGTGCGTGGCTGGCGCGTGGCAATTTATCACCCAACCCGAACACGCGCCGTGGGTGCGTGCATTAGTCGGCGTGAAGAATCGTCCCACGCGCCTCTCCAAACCCGCGCTGGAAACGCTCGCCATCATCGCTTATCGCCAGCCGCTCACACGCGCGCAGATGGAAGAGATTCGCGGCGTATCAGTCGATGGCGTCATCGGCACGCTCACCGAGCGCGAGCTCGTGGAAGTGACCGGCCGTGCCGATGCACCTGGCCGCCCGCAAACTTACGGAACCACCCAGTTGTTCCTCGAATACTTCGGCCTGCGCGGGCTTGAGGAATTGCCCGACGCTGAAGAACTGCGCCAAGTCCCCATCACCAAACCCGAAGCGCCCGTGACCACCGGTGACGACGACGACGTGCCTGAACAAATGAGCCTCGAAGAAGTCACCGCCGCCAAAGACAGCGACGCCGGCGAGCTGGCCACTGAAGCTGCCGAAGCTGAAGAAGATTATGACGACGACGAATTCGAGGATGATGATGATGGCGATGATGAAGAAGACGAAGTAGTCGAGGAGGCTTCACAATCCAAATGAGCATCCAAAAACATCGCGCCGCGATTGACAAGCTCGACGCCCAAATCGTGAAGCTGCTCAACCGCCGCACCAAACACGTGATCGGCATCGGCAAAGCCAAACTCGCCGGCAGCAAATCCACGTACCAACCCGACCGCGAGCAAGCCCTCCTGCGCCGCATCCGCAAACTCAACGACGGCCCCATCAGCGACGAATCGCTCGGTCACATTTATCGCGAAGTGATGAGCAGCTCGATCGCGCTGCAAAAATCGTTCAAGATCGCCTTCCTCGGCCCCGAGGCCACGTACACGCACCAAGCCGCCGTGCGCCGCTTCGGCACCAGCCTCGGCTATTCCCCGCAGAAAACGATCGCCGAAGTCTTTGCCGAGGTGGAAAAAAACCGCGCCGAATATGGCGTGGTGCCCGTCGAGAACACCACCGAAGGCGTCGTCACCCACACGCTGGATATGTTCGTCGATAGCCCGTTGAAAATCGTCGCTCAAATCATAATGCCCATCGAACACTGCCTCATCGGCAATGGTGCGCTGAAAGACGTCAAAAAACTTTACTCCCATCCGCAGGCCTACGCGCAGTGCCGCAATTGGGTGCGCGAGACGATGCCGCGCGTGGAGTTCATAGGCAGCAGCTCCACCACTGCTGCTGCTGCGCTGGCCGCCAAAAGCAAAACGGCCGCCGCCATTTCCAGCTCACTCGCTGCTGAAAAATATCAGCTCAACATCATCGAAGCCGGCGTGCAGGATCACAGCGGCAACGCCACGCGCTTCCTCGTGCTCGGCGGCGAATGCGCTGCATCCTCGGCCAACGATCGCACCAGTTTGATGTTCAGTGTGAACGACCAAGTCGGTGCCCTGCATAACGCACTGCAACCCTTCCGCACGCACCGCCTGAATATGACCAAAATCGAATCGCGCCCCAGCAAACGCAAGGCGTGGGAATACATTTTCTTCGTCGACGTCGACGGCCATTTCGAGGATCCCAAAGTGGCCAAAGCCATCGCCAAGCTCAGCGAAACCTGTAGCTTCGTAAAAATCCTCGGTTCGTATCCCAACTCCGGCTGAGCATCCCGACCATGAAATCCAAAACCCCGCTCGCGCTTGCAAAACAGGTGCTCAATATCGAGTTGGCTGGACTCAAAGCCGTGCGGGCGCAGCTCGATGCACAATTCACGCGCGCGGTGGAGACGCTGGCCGCGGCGCTTTCGCAGCGTAACAAACTCATCGTCGTGGGCATTGGCAAGAGCGGCAACATCGGCCAAAAAATGGCCGCCACGTTCAACAGCACCGGCGCCACCAGCGTCTTGCTCGATCCCGCCAACGCGTTGCACGGCGACATCGGTTTGCTGGATGACGGCGACGTGGTGCTCGCGCTCAGCTACTCCGGCGAGTCCGAGGAACTCATCAACCTCATCGGCGCGGTCAAACGGTTCCCCGTGCAAATCATCGCCCTCACCGGCGCCCCCAAGTCATCGCTCGCCAAGTTAAGCGACGTGGTGCTAAACGCCCGCGTCCCCAAAGAAGCGTGCCCCTTCAACCTCGCCCCCACCGCCAGCACCACCGCGATGCTCGCCCTCGGCGATGCGCTCGCGATGGCGCTGCTGCAGGCACGCGGGTTTAAGAAAAAAGATTTCGCCAAGTATCATCCCTCCGGCGCCATCGGCCGAGCGTTGCTGCTCCACGTGAGCGACATAATGCGCACCGGCAAACGCCTCGCCACCGCCCCGCGCACCGCCACTGTCCGCGAAGCGTTGCTGGTCATGACCCGCGCCAAATGCGGCAGCGTGTGCGTGCTCGGCAGCACCGGAAAACTCGTCGGCGTTTTCACCGATGGCGATCTGCGCCGCCATATGGCTAAGGCGGGCGACGACGTGCTCCATCTTTCCCTCGCCCAAGTGATGACCGCAAAGCCCACCGTCCTCCGCGAAGACGCTCTTGCGGTTGAAGCCCTCAAAATTTTCAACACCCGCAAAATAGACGACCTCATCGTCATCAACGCAAAGCGCGAACCGGTGGGGCTCATTGACTCGCAGGACTTGCCTAAGTTGAAACTGGCATAAGCTTGGCGTCTCGCCAGTTCTCCGATACGCTTTGGACGTGATGAAAAATATTCGGACTTATTTAATTGGTGCGGCGTTGGCGACCGCAGTGTTAATGGTGATGGGACAGGTGAAGGCACCCAAGATGCCGGGTTGGGAATACCTCTACGTGGAGCAACGTTGGGTGAAATTTATGCCCATTGATCCTAATGCTGGCGGCCCGCGGCTGTTGCAGGCGAAGTTGATGAATGATCTGGGCGCGGAAGGCTGGGACCTGGTGCAAACAGGCACCGGCGGCTACATGTTTCGCCGCGCATTGCGTTAGCCGGCAAAACAGCCCCCCACAAAAGGCCAACGGAAAACTTGACGCCCCGACGTCCCCGGCAAAAGCTGGGCGCGGCATGAAATATTTTTTTCTTTCCCTCATTCTGACGATCATTTACGTGGACCCGACTTCGGCTGCTGTGCAAACCAAAAACCAACTCATCGTGAAAACCAAGCGCGAGCTGGATGTGAAGTACCTGCTGTATTTGCCAAACGATTACGCGGCCCAGCCGGAGAAAAAATGGCCGTTGATTTTTTTCCTGCACGGCGCGGGTGAACGCGGTGACAATCTGGATCTCGTGAAAGCGCACGGTCCACCCAAGTTTGTGGATCAGGGAAAAGGAAAGGAATTCGAAAATGTTTCCCCGTTCATCATTGTTTCCCCTCAATGCCCGAAGGGAACGGTTTGGAATGATGAGGTGCTCATCTCGCTGCTGAATCAGATATTGAAACAATATCGCGCCGACGAAACGCGCCTGTACCTCACCGGCCTGAGCATGGGCGGCTACGGTACTTGGAGTCTGGGGCTGACGCATTGCGATCGCTTCGCGGCGATCGCGCCCATTTGCGGCGGCGGCGATTTTATCAGGGCCTACAACGCCGGCGGGGTGAAAGGCAAGGCGTTGCGCACCTTGGGAGTGTGGGCATTTCACGGGGGGAAAGATCTTGTGGTGCCGCTGGCGGAGAGCGAGCGGATGGTGGCGATCCTGAAAAAATTCGGCCATCCGAACCCTAAACTTTCGGTGGATCCCAAGGCCGGGCACAATTCGTGGGAGAAAGCCTACGCTGACCCTGAACTCTATAAATGGTTTCTGCAGCACCAGCGGAAGTGATTATTTTTCTTCCACCAAAATCACTTTGCCTTTGCTGATGTAAAAGTGAGCGCTAGCCCGAAGCTTTCGGCCGTTGGCGAGAACAAAATGGAGGTTCCGGTAAATCCACACGTCACCCTGTTTTGCATCGGGCGTGCCGAAGGCGGTTTGCACCACATCGGCGTCCTTTTCCTTGTACACGCGATTGAGTTGGCCGGCCATCCACGGAGTGCGCCGGCCGGCGGAAAAGGGATCGGGCTTGGGCGGATCCGGTTTGCGCGCGGGCGGTAGTCCGGCAGTGGCACCTTCGTCCAGTAGCAGCTTGCCCTTGGCATCCCACCTTTTTTGGCTCACCAACGCAGTGCCACGATAGGTGGCCTCCAATGTTTTTTGCCCGTTTTCGTGCCACTCTGTAAACTGCGAAAGCAGGCCATCTTTGAAAAATTGTTTACGCTTGAGCTTGCCGTTTGGATGCCAGTTTTGATGCAGGCCTCTTGGCTGTTTGCCGTTCCATTCGGCCATCCACGATCTTTTGCCATCCAAAAACCAGCCCTCGGCCACGCCCTTGGGCTGGCCGCGTTCATACGGTGTGCGGCTGCTGCGTTGACCGTTTGGATGGTACTCGATCAAATTGCCTTCGATCACGTTGTTGCGATAGGTGGTTTCCCAAATCTTTTGTCCTTCCTCATTGAAGCCGGTGGCCACGCCTTCGCGCTGGCCGGCGACGTAACGGGTGGCGCTGAGGCGGCGGCTGCCGGTGTCAAATTCAGTGAGCAATCCGTGCGGTTGACCTTCGTGCAGCGGCATTTCAAACTGCTTAGCGCCATTGGAATGCCAGCCCAACAACGATCCCGTGGGCGCGCCGTCTTTCAGCGTTACCTCGGTCATTTTCTGGCCGTTCTCGTACCACTCAACCGCCGTTCCCTGGGCCACGCCGGCGCGCATTTGCACTTCGTAACTTTTTTGGCCGTTTTCGTGCCAATCCACCACCGCACCGGTGTACGGTTCGGTTTCTCCCATGGCAAAAAATTTGCCGTCGCTCAGCAGTAATTCATCGGTGGTAAAGTATTCCACCTTATCCTTATCGCCCGAGCAACCGACCCCGATTAGCCCCAGGAAGGTTATGATCAGTGCCATCACGCCTCGGCGTCTCATGCCGCAACCTAATCGCTGAGTGGCGAATTGTCAATCCAACCCACTTGACGCGCGCGGTGGGTTCGTGAAAATTAGGGGCGACGAAACGTCGTTTTATTTCGATGCCAATTTTTGAATATGCCTGTCCCGAGTGTCGGAGGATTTTTCAATTCCTCTCACGCCGTCTCAAGCCCACGCGCAAACCCGCTTGCCCCAAATGCGGCGGCAAAAAATTGGTCAAAGAAGTCAGCCAATTTGCCGCCCTCAAAGGCGCCGCCGAACCCAAAGCGGCCTCGCCCGGTGCCGACGGCGCAGGCGAACCTGATGGCATGCCGGATATGGATGATCCCCGCGTGCAACACGCGATGCGCGAGATGGAGCGTGATATGGGGCATATGGACGAAAATAACCCCAAACATATGGCGCATATGATGCGCAAAATGCAGGATCTCATGCCCGCCGACGCGATGCCCAAGGAAATGAATGACGCCATCAAACGCTTGGAAGCAGGCGAAGACCCTGAAAAAATCGAGGCAGATATGGGCGAAATTTTCGATGAATTTATGGGGCCGGAAGAAGGCGGCGGTGCGGGCGGATCGGGCGGCGGCGGGTATTCGCGCGACGGGGGGCTTTATGATATGTGAGGGAAGAGGTTTTAGGAGTTAGGAGATAGAATTTTATGGCAATTTCATTTGTTGCAATTTTGGTGGTCGCCTGCGGGATGGCGCTCTTGGCAAAGCGGTTGCGCTTGCCGTACACGGTGGTGTTGGTGGTGGCGGGGTTGATCGTCAGCGCATTGTCGGCGGGCGGCCAACTGGGGATGAACCTCAAGCTCACGCCGGAATTACTGCTGCAATTGTTTTTGCCGATCCTGCTGTTTGAGGCGGCGTTTCACGTGGACCTCAAATCGTTTCTGAACAATAAACGCGCCATTCTGTGCCTCGCCATCCCGGGGGTGATCATTGGGATGGTGCTCACCACCGCGCTCTTCATGGGCGTGGGCGAATTGTTCCGGCTCGGTCTGAGTTGGCAATTGGTGCTGCTGGCCGCAGCAATGTTGGCGGCGACCGATCCCATTTCGGTGGTGGCGCTCTTCAAGGAATTTACCGTGTCCAAACGGCTCGGGATTATCATCGAAGGCGAGAGTTTAATTAACGACGGCATCGCGGTGGTGGTGTTCGCCGTGGTGGTCAAAATCACCAGCGCGCACCTCGGCCTCACGTTGCCGCATCTGGATTCCACGGAAAGTTTGCAGGCGCTGCAAGTGGTGCTCGATTTCCTGCGTGAGGTGCTGCTCGGCACCGCCATCGGCCTCGGCATCGGGTTGGGCATTTCGTATCTCACCAGTAAGTTTGATGATCAACACATCGAGGTGGCCCTAACCGTCATTGCCGCGTACGGCGCGAATGTGGCGGCGATGGAGCTGCACGCTTCGGGCGTCATCGCCGTGGTGGTGTGCGGCATGATGATCGGCAACGTGGGCGTGAAGCACGGCATGAGCCCCACCACGCGCGAGGAGGTGGTGAGCTTTTGGGAATTCGCCGCGTTCGTCGCCAACTCATTTGTGTTCATCCTCATCGGGCTGGAAATTAAACTGGCCGGTTTATGGGAACAAGCGGTGCCGATTGTTTTGTTTTTTGTGATCATGATTCTCGTGCGGGCCATCACTGTGTTCGGCGTGCACGGCCTTGTGCGGCGCGCGGATTTACGGCTCAAACAGGAATGGCTCCCCGTCATCACGTGGGCCGGCGTGCGCGGGAGTTTGTCGATGGTGCTGGCGATGATGTTGTTGGTGGCCGCAAAAAGCGACGCTGGCACTGCCGCCGAGGCAAATCGATTGGTGTTGTTAAACATCGTGTACGGCGTGGTGTTGATGTCCATTTTATTGCAGGGCACCACCATGGCGTGGCTGATGAAACGCGGCGGGCTCATCATCGAAACCACCGAGGAAACCGAATATGAACTCGCGCTGGCCCGCCGCCAAGCCATCCGCGTGATGCTGGATAATCTGGAATCCTCCGAACGCAAAGGCACTCTCTCGCACGAAACCTTTGAGACGCTGCACGGCCAACTCCTCGCCCGCCGCCAAGCCAACGACAAACGCATCGCCCAAATGCTCGAGCAAACGCCCACGCTCAACACCATCGAACTGCAAATCGAATCCGCCCACCTCAGCGCGCTGGAAAAACAAGTCTACCGCGACCTGGAAAAAGCCGGTGATTTGGATTACGATTCGATGGAGTCGTTGGTCCGCGAAGTAGTGGATCGCAAATTGTAGCCCGGGCCGTTGGCCCGGGGGGCCGGGCTACATTAGTGCGCCAAAGGGGTTGTGTTATAAAATGAAATGTACAGTTGACAGAATGGAATGGGGGGGGGGGTAATAGAGAGCAACCAAAAACATGATGAAAAAATACTTACCCCCAATTTGGGTTTGTTTGGCGGTATTGCTTTCCTTTTCATTCTATGCAAGTGCTTCGGATGATCAACTAGGCACGGCTGAATTTCTCATTGAAGAGTATTTGCCCGAACTACCTCCAGAATTGGATGAACAGGTTGGAAAGGCTCATTATCACATCGATCAGTATTGGGAAGCCAATTGGGAGTTCCCCGAATTAAATCGTGATGAATTTGAAGAAGGCACGTTGGGTTATGATTTCCCGCGCGTGGCGCAATTGAACCTTAATGACTATTTGAATTGGTTGGGCGAACGGGAAGAATGGAATGGGCCCAGTTTGGAACTCGAGGAAGCTCGCAGTTCTGTTTCCACATTAATGGGCGAGATCGAGTGGATGGTGGATCCGCTCGGTGCGTTGACGGCTTGGATGAATTCGGAGGCACTCTTGGAGCAGCCCAATACCGAAGCAGTTGTAACATTTCAAGAATTTACAAATGAATTGGCAAGCGTAGAAGGCGTAACAGTGATAGAGCAAATTTATGAAAAGCAGACAACCGATTATTCAAATGTTGCTGGGAGGTTAGCTGCACTGAGACTGCAACCGAATAATGAATGGCAAAGAGTTATGGCCACAGTTGACCCGAATGTTGTCGTGCCAGATCAAAAACCCAAACAGCTTAATTATAACGATTGTGGAGCTTTTAGATGGGGGGTTGATTTTTCGTTGAAGGAATTGCCTGATGCTGGCGGAATGATGGCTACAACTGTTCATTTTGACTATCAGATTCAAGATGCAATCGGTCAAAATTTGTACAGTCCCACATGGCGACTTCCGTTTCTGGAAACAAATCCTCGGAGCAATTTTCAATTCTATATTTTCGATTATATAGATCCTCAAGTAGAAAAGGAGGATAATCCAATTTACAGTTTGAACATGAATTTCATCGATTTTCCATTCGGTTTCCACAAAACAAAAGGTTTCATTAAGATTGAATTCTCAACACGACTGTTTGAATATGAACAGAACTTGGGATTGAATTTCATTGATGCAAATGGCAATTTGCCGGGGGGCGTATTAGATGCATATCGTGCTGAACAATACAATGCAGCAAACCAATTGCATCAACGATTTCGACGATTTCACGGCTTTCCTTACGGATCCGCGCTAGGACATCCAAAGTGGGAAAACGGTAGTAGAGCAGAGATTGGGAGTGTGGAGTCAAATTGGAACTGTACAGGTGGAATCCAAAATGAGGGTACCGAGCCAGCGACAGTCCCAAAGGCTATACAATCAAATCATTCAAAAACCAGATGGATTTTAAACATTGAAAATGGAAACCCTTTTAGAGGTGTAATATGGCAAGGAAGAAATACATATCCTCGTGGTATTTCGCCACGATTACCGTTGCCTTGATGGCTACGGGATCGGCGTTTGGCGAAATTATTAAAGAGCCACTGGTAATCCAGAATTCTGGCCCGGTGGTGCTGTACGGTCAATTATTTGAAGCCCCGAATCCAAATTATCCTATAAGTGGAGCAGGGGTAAGATCCAATGCTCTGAATTATTTAGAAAATTACTTTGCCATTGGCCAGCCTGCGCGCCGCACTCAGCCTAGTTTTTTTATCGATTTAAGATTCCGCAAAGTGAAAAAACAACCTGGCCCCAAGCTCTGGATGCCTAAGGGTTTTGTTGAGGGTTACCTGGCGCCTCGCTTAGTTTATATCATAAATGAGCTGCCGTTAAGCAAATTTGCTGCGGCGCACCTTTTCTATTATCTTCATCCTTACGGAGACATGACGCCCTGGTTGGTCGAGTTGTTGGAGGATAAAGACGGGCAGATTGTGAATGCGGCAATTCGCAATTTAACTTATGCATCGTTGGTCCATGGCCGGAAATATCCAAGGGAAAAGGTGATGGAAAAAGTTTTTCAATTTATGGAGGGTGAAAATCCCTACGATGGAAATTATCTGCTTTGGCGTATTCATGATATTGGCCCAAATCGGGAAAAACTGATTGCGGTTTTAATACAGAAGCAAAATAAATTTGCTCAAGAAGAAAAAGAAAAAAAGAGACTTGGTGATCGACATTCGATCGAAAATACCATTCGACTGCTTCAAAATGGTGGATTGCCACGAAAGTTTGTTGTGCTTCCTGAACGCTTAAAAATTAACCCTGCCCTAACCCCCGGCCCGCATCATCCTAAGCCGAATTGGTTGACCTTGAAACCTGTCAAAGATTTGTTGCCCGGGGAGAATCCGGTGAAATTTTTGAAGCCCATTCCGCGGTCCCCTGCGAGTACTATTCCTGGGCGCATTCCGCAATCGCGTCAGAATCGGTCGGTTATTCCCGGCACCGTTCCCCGTTTCATCCGACCGACCAATCCTCGCATCCCCAATCTATTTCTCCCGGGCTATGGCGCCTTCGCGCGTCCCACAAACGAATGGAATCCGGCCAGTACTCCCCATTCCCGGATCCGGGTACGGCCCCTCCCGCACGCCAAAACAAAAACGTCCGTAAATTGTAGCCCGGGCCGTTGGCCCGGGTCCCGGCCCACCGGGCCGGGCTACATTCGCGCGGCCGACCTTTTCGGCTTTTTCTTTTCATAACTGATTTCCTTATGATTACGCGTTGACGCCACGGGGGAATGCTGCTTTGCTTTCGCGCGTACCATGAGGAATTTATTGGGACTTTTCTTGTTTCCCGCGTTGCTGGCTGCCCAGCAGGTGCCGGTGAAGGAGCATTTTTTGGCTAATGGCATGAAGGTGCTGTTGGTGGAACGGCACGATGCGCCAAGCATTTCGGGCGGTTGGGTGGCGCGCGTGGGGAGTGTGAATGAGCGGCCGGGCATCACGGGCATCGCGCATTTGTTCGAGCATATGATGTTTAAGGGCACGCCCACGCTTGGCACGAAGGATTACAAAAAGGATCTGAAAATTATGGCCGAGCAGGAGCGCGTGCGGGATCTGATGCGCGCGGAGGAACGCAAGATGCGCGCGATGTGGCGGCGCGGCGAGATTACGGATTTATTTGATCCGGAACAAAAAACCAAACGCTGGCGCGCGCTGAATGACGAATTCAAAAAACTCGTGGACGATCATCGCAAGGTGATTGTGAAGAATGAGTTCGACCGCATCTACACCTCCAACGGCGGCAGCAAAATGAACGCGTACACGACGTACGATCACACGGCGTATTTCATCACCGTGCCTTCGAATAAGCTGGAGCTGTTTATGTGGATGGAAAGCGGGCGGCTGTTGGAGCCGGTGTTCCGCGAATTTTATGCGGAGCGTGATGTGGTGTTTGAAGAGCGCCGGATGCGTACGGAAAGCACGCCGTTGGGGAAATTTTCTGAGAGCTTCAACTCGCTCTTTTGGGAATCGCATCCGTACGGCTGGCCGATCATCGGCTGGCCCTCGGATATCCCGGCGATTTCCAAGGCGGATGCGGATGAGTTTTATGCGACGTTTTATGTGCCGCAAAATCTGACGCTCGTGTTGGTGGGCGATTTCAAAAGCAAAGAGGCGCTGACGATGGCACAGAATTATTTCGGTCGATTGAAGCGCGGCAAAAAAACCGTGCCGGACGTGATCACGATGGAGATGCCGCAGAAAGCGGAGAAGCGTTTTTATGCCGAGGCGGAGACGAATCCGAACGTGGATATTTACTGGCACACACCGGCCTTCGGTCACAAGGACACGTATGCGCTTTCGGTGATGTCGAAACTTCTCACCGGCAACACCGGCCGTTTGAAAAAGGAATTGGTGCTGAAATCCAAGCTGGCCACCGATACCTTCGCGTGGACGCGCGGGATGCATTATGCGGGGCAATTCAATGCCGGCGGCGAGGTGGCGGACGGTCAAGATCCCGCCGCAGTGGAAGCCGCAATCCACGCGGAAATTGAGAAACTAAAAACCGAGCCGGTTCCGGCCAAGGAATTGCAGAAGGTGAAGAATAATTTTGCCGCCTCGGAGTATCGGCGGTTGACGTCGAATCACCCCATCCTGATGCAAATCATTCACACCGAAGGCACGGGCAACTGGCGCGAACTCAACGCCTCCGGCGCGAAACTGCAGGCCGTGACGCCCGCGGATATTCAGCGCGTGGCGAAAAAATATTTCACCAAGGAAAATCGTGCCGTTGCGATTTACACGCGCAAGCCGGGCACTGGCGGCGGTGATGGCGGTGACCCGTTGCTCGCCGGCCTCAGTGGGCAGCAAAAGGCAATGGCGCGAAAATTCATTTCCTCGGCGAACGCGGAAAAAGATGTGGCCGCGTTGGAAGGTCGCTTGAAACAAATCGAAGAACAAATTGAAAAAGCCGGTGCAAAAGCGCCGCCGATGATGAAAGTCATCCGCGCGGCATTACGGAGGCGCATTGGGGAATTGAAGAAGTGAATCAGGTTGGGACGCGCTGTGCGTGTCCCTGCCGGAAAACAAACGAATATTTTGAAATAACCGAATATGAAAAAGATTATTTTAAGTTTACCCCTCGCAATGGCGCTCACTGTGAGTGCGGGGGAGATTCCGGATCGGCCGGAGCAATTGAAGTTTCCCAAGCTGCAATATGAGCCGCCCAGTGGATCGGATTATCGGGTGCAGCTCAAGAGCGGGCCGGTGGCGTTTGTGGTGCCGAATCGCGAGCTGCCGTTGGTGAGTGTGTCGATTATGGTGCGCACGGGGCAGTACAACGAGCCCAAAGGTAAAGCGGGTGTGGCGGGAATGGCCGGTTATTTGCTCAGCAAAGGCGGCACCAAAACGCGTACGGCGGAGGCGTTGGAAGAGCGGTTGGCGTTTTTGGCGGCGGGGCTTTCGAGCAGCGTGGGCGATACTTCCGGCAGCGTGGGCGTGAATACGCTTTCGAAAGATCTCGACGAGGGCCTGGCAATGTTGCGCGAGGTGCTGACGACGCCGGAGTTTCAGCAGAGCCGTTTTGATCTTTATAAACAACAGCAGTTGCAGGGGATGAAGCAACGCAATGACGACTCGAAAAATATTGAGCGGCGTGAGCTGTTGCGCTTGGCGTACGGGCCGAAGTTTTTCCGCAATGTGATTCCGACCAAGGCTTCGGTGGAATCGATTACGGTGGCCGATTTACACGCGTTTCATCAGGCGTGGTTTCATCCGGATAATTTTGTGGTGGCGGTGAGCGGAGATTTTGATCGCAAGACGATGGTGGCCAAGTTGGAAAAGTTATTTGCTAACTGGCCCTTCAATGGCAAAGCGGCGGTGCCGGTGCCGACAAACAAAGCATTCGCCAAGCCGGGGATTTATATCGTGGACAAGGATGTGAATCAGGGGCGCGTGGATATTATGCTGCCGGGCATCCATCGCGATCATCCGGATTTTTATGCGGTACAGGTGATGAACAGTATCCTCGGCGGCGGCGGGTTTACCAGCCGCATCACCAACCGTGTGCGGTCCGATGAGGGGCTGGCGTACAGCGCGTATTCGTATATGCCCGGCGGCACGTATTATCCGCTGTTATTTGTGGCGGGCTACCAAAGCAAATCAACCACGGTGAAATACGCGGCGCAGATTGTGCTCGAGGAAATGCGCCGCATCACGAATGAGGCGGTGACGGATAAGGAAATGGTAACGGCCAAGAGTAGTTATATTCAAACATTTCCGGAGACATTTGAAACCAAAGGCGCAGTCGCGAGGACCTTTGCCGATGAAGAATTTACTGGTCGCGGCGCGCGCAATCCGGCGCACTTCAAAGAATTTCGTGCCAAGTTTGCGGCGGTCACCAAAGCCGACGTGCAGCGGGTGGCGAAAAAATATCTCACGCCGGGCAAGGCGGTGATTCTGATTGTGGGCGACAAGGACGCAATTCTCAAAGGCCATCCGGATCATGCAGTGAACCTCGACAGCCTCACCACCGGCGGGTTGAAAGACGTGCCGTTGCGCGATCCGTTCACGATGGAGCCGATTAAATAGTCCGCACACGGGCGGTTGGGAATACTCGCCGGTTGCGTTTTGGAGCAAATGCGGGCACATTGTGGGGAGACGCCATATGGAGATGGTTATTAAATGCCCCGCTTGTTCAATGGATTTGACGGTCGAAGACACGGCCGCCGGATCCCAACTCAAATGCCCCACGTGCAACACCTTGCTGGTGGTGCCCGCCGTGAGCGAAAGCGCGGCGGCGGCGGAATCCCTGCCGCGCTCGATGGCCGGCGCGAGCGATGAGCAACTGGCCGAGAAGCTCGCCAGCGCGTACCGCAGTATGACCACCGAGGTGGGCAAAGCCATCGTCGGGCAAAACGCGGTGATCGAGCAAATCATCATCGCCATTTTTGCGCGCAGCCATTGTCTGCTCGAGGGCGTGCCCGGCCTCGCCAAAACGTATATGGTGAAAAGCCTTTCCGAGGCACTCAGTCTTTCCTTCCGGCGGGTGCAATTTACTCCCGACCTGATGCCGGCGGACATCACCGGCACGGACGTCATCCAGCAGGACGCCGAAGGCCGCCGCAGCCTCGTGTTCCTGCGCGGCCCGATTTTTGCCCAAATGGTTTTGGCAGATGAAATCAACCGCTCTCCCCCGAAAACCCAAGCTGCGTTGCTCGAGGCGATGCAGGAACATTCCGTCACCACCGGCGGCACCACGTACACGCTCGATGAACCGTTCTTCGTGCTGGCCACGCAAAATCCGGTTGAACAGGAAGGCACGTATCCACTGCCCGAGGCACAGAAGGATCGTTTTATGTTCCACGTGAAAGTGGATTACCCGGACAAGGCCGAGGAAGCGGAAATCATCAAGCGCACCACTGGCGCGTTTTCCGCAAGTATTTCGCCGGTGATCTCCGGCGCGGAAATTGTGCAGTGCCAACAGATCGTGCGCAAAGTCCCCGTGCCCGAGCACGTGAACCAATACGTGCTTGATCTTGTTCGGCGTTGTCGGCCCGATGATGCCGAGGCGTTGCCCTTCACGCGCGAGCTCATCAGCTGGGGCCCCGGCCCGCGGGCGTGTCAGCAATTGATTCTCGGCGGCAAAGTGCGCGCGATCCTGAAGGGACGCTTTCACGTCACGCCCGAGGACATCGCGGCATTGGCGCATCCGGTGTTGCGTCATCGCATTGTGCCCACGTTCAGCGCCGAGGCGGAGGGCATCACGGTGAATCATATCATCGACAAGATCCTCCAAGCCGTGCCGCAAATGCCGGCCGCGGCGGCCTTGTGAGGCGAATTTCATTAAATGTCGCAAGTCGCTCAACTCCTGCAGCCCGATGAGCTGCAGAGCATCGCAAACTTGAACCTGTTTGCGCGGCAAGCGGTGGAAGGCGCCATTTCCGGCGCGCATCGTTCGCCGCACAAAGGGTATAGCATCGAGTTTGCGCAGCATCGCGAATACGTGCAGGGCGACGACACTCGGCGCGTGGACTGGAAGGTGTTCGGCAAAACCGACCGTTATTATATTCGCGAATACGAGGAGGAAACCAGCCTGCGCGCCACGTTGTTAATGGATTGCAGTGGCAGTATGGACTACGCGCGCGAGGGTGGCATCAGCAAATGCCAGTACGCGATGAAGCTCGCCGCGTGCATCGCGCAAATCATCATTCGCCAAAGCGACAGCGTGGGGATGGTGACCTTCGATGATCAAATCCGTAAATTCATTCCGTCGCGTTCCAGCACAAGTCACTTGCGGTTACTTTATCAGACGATGATCGAATCGCGTCCCGGCGGCGAAACAGATTTGGCAACTATTTTCCAAAAACTGATGCCGCGGCTGCAACGGCGCGGGATGATTTTTATTTTTACCGATGGCTTTTCCGATCAACGCGCACTGCTGCAATCGCTCGCACATTTTCGCCAGGCCTCGCACGAGGTGGTGCTCTTTCACATTTTGGATCCGGACGAAATGGAATTCCCCTTCAGCGCGTGGACCAAGTTTGAAAACCTGGAAATGTTCGGCCAATTTCGCACACTCGATCCCGCCAGCTTTCGTGTGGCGTATCTCGAAAACCTTCAGCAATTCCGTGACGCGCTCAAGACCGGTTGCCAACGCCACCGCATCGACCTCGTGCCGATGAACACCGCCGAACCCATCACCGACGCCCTCGCCCGTTGCCTGCGGCAGCGCCAACTTACCGTATGAATTTCCTAAACATACTTTTGGTGGGCGGCGTGGCGGCGGGCGCCCTCCCCATCATCGTCCACCTCATTAGCCGCAGTAAACCGCGCGAAGTGCGTTGGGGCGCGATGCATCTCATTGAGTTGACGTTGCAAAAACAACAGCGCCGCCTCCGCATTGAGAATTGGCTGTTGCTGTTGTTGCGTATTTGCATACCGGTCTTCCTCGCATTGTGTATGGCGCGGCCGGTGCTCACCGGCGCGGCGGCGTTGTGGAGCGATGCAAAAACTTCATTGGTTGTGGTGCTCGATAATTCGTACTCACAGGATTTCCGCGTCACCGGAGGTACTAATTTTGAAAACGCCCGCCAACAAGCCGCCGATTTGGTGGTCGGCCTCCAACGCGGTTCGGATGTGTCTGTGGTGCTGATGAGCGGCACCAATTCGCCTTTGTACGATTCCAGTGTTTTTAATACCAAACGCGTGTCGGAAGATTTGAAAATGCTTGAGGCCGGCTACGGTAAGGCGGAGGTGCCTTCCGCGCTGGACGTCGCCTCTGCGTTGTCCCGCAATATGAGCCACGCGCAGCGGGAAATAATCGTCATCAGCGATTTCCAACGCATCAGTTGGTTGCCCGAAGAAGCTAATCTCCGCCAACGCGCCGCCGAGCGATTGGGCGCGACGGAGATTGCGCCGCGGCTCACCCTTTTTCATACCGGCGCGGAAGGGCGCGAGAATGTGTGCGTGGAAACCGTGAGTTTTTCCCCACGCGTGTTGGGGATGAATCAAACGCTACAAGTCCGCGCCACGCTGCGCAATTACGGCAATCAGGGGCACGACTCGTTGAAGGTGGTGTGCCGCGTGGATGGCAAGGTGGCACACACCACGCAGATCCCGCTGGAAGCCGGCCAGAAACGGCAGGTTCTGTTTACGCATCAATTTGATTCCGCCGGTTCGCACGTGGTGGAGGTCAGCGCCGATGCCGATAGTTTGAAAGCGGACAACACCTTTCGCGTGAGCATCCCGGTTTGGGAACGGGTGCCGGTGCTGGTGGTGGATGGCGATCCCAGTGCCGAGCCGTTGGAAAGCGAAACCGATTTCTTGCAGATCGCGCTGCAGCCTTATCGCGAAGCCGGTGCGCCCGCAAAGCCCGGTGAAAAAAAACTGGCCGACCTGCTCGAAGTGCGCGTCATTCGCACCGTCGGCTTGAGTGCCGCGGCCATTGGCGATGCGCGGGTGATGGTGCTCGCCAACGTCGCGCGGCTCACGCCCAAGCAATTGGTTGAGGTGCAAAACTTCGTGCGCGATGGCGGCGGGGTGCTGATTTTTCCCGGCGATCAAATTGACGTGAAATGGTACAATGAAACCCTGCACGCCGCCGGATTGTTGCCCGCGCCGCTCACGGAATTGGCCGATCTCAGCCGCGAGCCGGAACCGTTCACCCGCATCCGCGCGCAGCGTTTTGAGCACGCGCCGCTCAATCTGTTCAATGATCCCCGCAACGGCACGCCCGCCGACGCGGAAATCACGAAGTGGTATCGTACGCTCGCCCAGCCGGATAACCCGTTGGTGCGGATGCACGCGATGCTCGAAAGCGGCGACCCATTTTTGTTGGAAAAACGCTTCAACGAAGGTCGCGTATTTTTCTGCGCCACCTCATGCGACGAGGCGTGGAATAATTTGCCGGGCCGGCCGTTTTACGTTCCCTTCGCGCAGCGGCTTTGCACGTACCTCGCGTCCTCACTTTTCCCGCCGCGCAATCTTGGCGTGGGCAGTTCGGCGGTGGCGTTTTTTCCGCCGGAAGAAATTGGCCAAACCGTCACAATGCGCGACACGCAGAGCAAAATTACCGAGCTCACCATCGAATCGCGCGGCAACAAAGGTGTGGCGGAATTTTCCGGCACGGGCCGTCCGGGGTTATACACGATGACGGGGCCGGACAAAAAACCGATCCACTTTGTGGTGAACACCAGCCGCGTGGAAAGCAACCTGCAACAGCTCGAAGCGGACGAACGCCAACAAGTGGCCGATGAATTGAAGGCCGATCTCGTCAGCAGCGTGGAAGATTACCGGGCGCTGGATCACACCCGGCGCTTCGGTCAGGAAATTTGGAAACCACTGTTCATTCTCGTTTTGATTTTGTTGTTTGGCGAACTGCTGCTTCAACGCCGAATGGCTCGCCAGCGTAATTGAGATGACTCCCGCCGATTCCATAATTGCCGAGCTCCATTTCTCCGGGGAATGGACGTTGTGGCTGGCGTTGCCGGTCGCCATCGCGGCGGCCGGTGCGGCGTGGGGGTTGTACGCGAGCGAATTGGCGCGGCGCGGCAAAACGGGCCTGTGGTTTCTGCCGCTGTTGCGCGGGTTGGCAGTAATGTTCGTGGTGCTAATGCTCACCGGGCCGGTCATCCAAACCCATCGGGAGATTGGCACGCGCGCGCGGCTGCTGATGTACGTGGACAGCTCGGCCTCAATGAAAGCCACCGACGAGCAAATGGATTTACATCGCAAGCTTCGCATCATGCGGCGCTTGGGCTGGATCAAAGGCGACGCGGCGGACCACCACGCGGCGGCCGCGTTGGAGCGTTTGGCGAATTTGCGGCGGTTGCTCACCGCGGTGGAGGGCGACACGGAACGCGATGTGCCCGGGCGCGTGCGGATGGCGCAGGAGGTGGGCGGACAGGTGATGGATCATCTCAACGAACTCAAGCTCCCCGGTTGGGACGTCGCGCAGGCGAAGCAGTTCCGCGATGAAATCAACGATCCATTGCAGTCGGCCAATCCGGATCAGATGAATGATTCGGCGAAACAACAGTTGCTCAGTTTGCGGCCGGAAGTGGTGCGCTGGGAAGGCGTGCTGGCGGCGTTGATGCCCAAGCAGGATGATGTTGCGCTGACGAAGCTGGATGCCGAAACGCGCAAGGCGCTGGAGCGATTCAACCGCACGCCGCGCTGGACACGGCTGGAAACGCAACTGCTCGGCGGCGCGGAAAGTTTGGTGGACCAGCTGGAGACGAAACATCACGTGGAACTTTACGCGCTGAAGGCAAAACGCTTTTTGAATCTGTGGCAAAGCGGTATCGCGGGTGAAGGCGATAGCGAATTACTCGCCGCACCGCGCACACTGGAAGTGGTGGCCACGAATTTGATCACAGATTTATCCACCGCGCCGATGCACCACATCGCCGCCAGCACCGAGGGCGGCGCGGAAGGGGAGAAATTGATTGTGGTGATGTTCACCGACGGCCAACACAACGATGGCGAATCGCCGGTGGAAATGGCACGGCTGTTCAAAGAGCGCGGGGTATCCATTCACGTGGTGGGCTTGGGCACGGCCGAGCCTGCGCGCGATTTGGCAGTGCTCAAAGCCGAAGGCCCCGGCGATATTTATCCGGACGCGCGGGTGACCGGCAAAGTGATTTTGCACGACGGAATGCCGTCGGGCAAACCATTTACCGTGCGCATCGAACACGAGGGACAGGTCGTGTGGGAGCGCGATTATGTGACTGCCCGCAAGCGGCGCGTGTTGCCGTTTGATTTTCCGGTGAAAGATATTGTGGCCGCCGCGCAGGCCGCGCAAAACCGCAACCTGCGTCATACGAATTTGCCGCTCACGTTTCAAGTGGTGGTGCCACCTATCGAAGGCGAAATGAAAGACGACAACAACGCCGGCACGCTGCGCGTGAATGTGGTGACGCAGGAACCGCGCGTGTTGTATGTGGACGGACGGCCGCGCTGGGAGCAGCGGTATTTGAAAAACCTGCTCGAGCGCGATGAGCGATGGAAAGTGAATATTCTGTTGCCCAAATGGGAACGAAATCGGATGACCCTTGGGTTGCGTGGTAATGCGAAGGGCCAGTTCCCGTCCACCCGCGAATTGTTGTTTCAATATCAACTGATTATCATCGGCGATGTCCCGTCGGATTTGTTCACCGCGCGAGAACAGCAATGGATTAAAGACGCGGTGCAGTTCAACGGCGGAGGTTTGATTTTTATGGATGGCCGGCAGGAACGCCTTTCGCATTTGGCGGCGGGTACGTTGGAGCCGTTGTTTCCCGTCAAGTTTGCCGGCCCGCGTTTCGTCAGCAACATGGAGATGACGTGGCGCTTTCGTGGTGCGGGCGGTTCGCAGGCGCCGCATCAACTTTCCGGCGACACGGCGGGCAACCTCCGCATTTGGAGCGAACTGCCCGGCCCGCGCTGGATTGCCGTAACCGAAAAACTCCCCGGCTCCGAGGTGTTGCTCGAAGTGATGACCGGCCAGCAACAGGCCGTGCCCGCGCTGGTCTTCCGCCGGTATGGCGCGGGCCGCGTATTGTATTCCGCCTTCGAGGAATCGTGGCGCTGGCGTTATAATGTCGGTGATTTATACCACCAAAGATTTTGGAACCAAATCGCCAAGTGGATTATGGAGCCGCCTTTTGCAGTGCAGGACGCCCACATCGCGCTGGATTCCGGCAACACCACGTATGACCTGGGCGACACCGCCGAAATCCGCGTCCGCATTCAAGACCCCGTCATCGCCACCAAGCCCGGTCTCAAACCGCAGGCATTGCTCTTCCGCAACGGTAAGCTTTTCGGCACGCTGCCGCTTAAGGCCGATCCGCAATCCTTCACCTTCCGCGCGGAATCCGCGCCACTGGAGCCGGGCGATTACGAAGTGCGCGTGCGCGTGCCGGGCATTCCGGACGATGCCATTCTCGCCCACACCGCCTTCACCGTCGCCGCCAATCCCTTTGGCGAACTCGGCTTGCTCCATTGCGACGAGCTGTTGCTGCGCCAAATGGCCGGCGATTCCGGAGGCGCCTATTATCGCGAGGAAGACATGCAACGCCTCGTCGAAGCGCTCAGCCCCTACAGCGACGGCCGCACCCTCACCACCGAACTGCCCCTCTGGCAAAGCTACTGGTGGTTTGTGCCGATTATTTTACTGCTCACGACGGAGTGGATTATTCGTCGGCGTTTGGGATTAGTTTAAAATGTCACAACCCATTAACCCCATCATCCACGGTCAGTTGCTCGCGTTTCGCGGGCGGTTTCGTTGGCTGCAATTTTTGCGCGGAGCGAGCGCGGGGTTGATTGTATTTCTCGGTGGACTGCTGTTGCTGGCGGGCGCGGATTGGTTTTTTGTGATGGAAGATCGCACGCGCTGGATGCTCAGCGGCGGCGTGTATTTTGTGGCGCTCATCGTGGGGTGGTTTGCCTGCGTGCGGCCACTGTTGCGGGTGCTCAATGAACGCACACTCGCGGCGATGATCGAGGAGGAAGCGCCCGAGCTGCGCAAGGAATTGCTCTCCGCCGTGGAACTCGCGGGCGACGATGAAGGGATGGACTCGCCAGTGTTCCGCAAAAAATTACAGGAAAGGGTGGCGGACCGAATCCAACGCGTGCAAATGGACAGCCTGTTACCGGCCAAACGCGTGCAACGTTGGGTCATCGGCGCGGCGGCCATCTTTGTGGCCGTGGCCGGCTTGGCATCCACCGGATCAGGGCGGCAATTGCTGCTGCGCGCGTTGGCGCCCACGGCAAATCTCGAGCGAGTGTCGCGCAATCGCATCGCGTTGCTCGAGCCCAATTCATTTGAATCCACCGCGCCGGAAGGCGACAACGTGCCCATCCGCGTGCAAATCACCGGGCCGAATCTGGAAGCCGCGCCGCGCCTCATCACTGAGCTGTCCGATGGCGCAAGGCAGGAGGTGCCGATGGATGCAGCTGCGGAAGATGAATTCACCTCGACCATCGCGATGGCGGCGGATTCCATTCGTTATCAAGTGCACGCGGGCGATGCGGTTTCACGTTGGTACACCTTGCGTTCGCGCCGCCGGCCGCACGTCACCAGTTTCACAAAAATTTATCATTTCCCAAAATATTCCGGCCGCGCCTCCGCCACCTTCCGCGAGGAAGCGGGGGACCTCACCGCGCTCACCGGAACCGAAGTGGAACTCACCGTCCACCTCGATCAACCCGTGGCCGAAGCCGTCCTCCATATTCAAACCACCACCAGCACCAACACGTTTACCCTCACCAACAGCGTCTCGCCGCGTGAATGGAGTCGTCGTATCACACTCACCGACAACGGCGCGTACACGGTGCACGTGAAAACTACCGAGCGTTTGGAAAATAAACACCGCGCCCAATACGCTATCACCGCCCAGCCCGATCTCGTGCCGCAAGTGCGCCTCACCGCTCCGGCCAAAGACGTGACCGCGCGACCAGAAGATATTTTGCAAATCACCGGCGAAGCCGAAGACGACGTCGGCCTGCGCGAACTGCATCAACTCGTCCGCGTGAACACCGGCGCGTGGACCACCAACGCCATTCCCATCCCGCAAATGCCCGCCACCAATCAGGCAGTAAAACTCGATTGGGATTTGCTGAAACTAAACGCCAAGCCCGGCGATACCGTACTCACCAAACTCGTCGCCATCGACCACGCCGGCAACCGCGCCGAAACCCGTGCCGTGACGCTCACTCTCGATTCCGCCCTCTTCGAAGCCGTTCGTGTGGCGGCGCTAAATGACCAACGCAGTTGGGTGTCCGTGGTTAATGCCGCCGCCGATGCGGTGGCGAAGTTCACCAAAATTTTCCCCAACGACGTGGACGCGATGCTCCTCCCCGGCAGCGATGTGGAACGCCGCGACAAAGCCACCCAAGCCATCACCGCCCTCGCTGCCGCGCAGAGTACTTGGGGGTTGGCGGGACGCCGTTTCCCCACCGCGCTGCGCAAAGTACATGCCGGACGCGAGGCGGCGGGGCTCACTTTGCTTGGCCGGGTGGCGGGGCGTCTGGAACTCGATTGGCTCCCGCGCGCCAAGCTACAGCTTGAGCCTTCGCAAACCGCAATTGTTGTGGATCCCAAAGTGAAAGCCCATAGCGCGGGCCTTGCCGGTTTGTTGGAGAATATTGACGATGCCAACACCCGATTGCGCGGCGCGGCAAATGCATGGCTCGCTGCTGACGAAGCCGCCGTTGCGCTGGATTTGCTCGATTATGTTTCGCGTGCTGCCGTCGCGATGCATCGGCTTGCAGAAAACGAAAACGATCCCAAAGCGTGGGAACGCCTCGCGCGCCGCCAAGCCAGTGTCACCAAGGAAATTGAAGTGGCCGAAGCCGTGCTCGGTGAATTAGCCAAACGCCTTACCGGCGAGGCGGACAAAGTCATCGCGTTGCAAACCCAATTGAAAACCGCGCGGGAAAGTCTGGGGGAACAATTAAAAGCCCCGCCCTCCGCCGCGCTGCTTCCCGCCGGCCGCACCCTCGGGCAGGCGGTGATTGTGGCGGCGAAGATCCTTCGTCCCATTTCTGAAAAATTAGGCAAACAAGCTGCTGTCGCGCGGGCGCAGTTAGAAAAATCAGACCACGGCGCCGCCGGCGCCATTCGCCAAGTTCGCGCCGCAGTGTTGAAACGCCAACAAACCACCGACGAATTGGAAATGGCCCGGCAAGCCGGCAAATCGCCCCTTCAACCTGCCGCCAACAATGCCTTCGCGCAGGCGCGGCTGGAGCACGAATGGAACGCTGCGCAATCGCGTTTGCGCCGCCGCGCGCAACTCGAAGAAGCCCGCCGCGAATCGGTCCCCGCATTTGTCAGCGACACCTCTCGGGCCGCTGCCGCGTTGGGAGCAGTGCGCGCGGGGCTCGACGCCGGTCGGGCTGCCGATGCTGTGGCCAAACAACTCAACACCCTCGCCGATGCGATGCACACATTGGAGACCGCTCACCAACTCGCCCTCATCGAGGCCGCCATCAAGGCGCTCTCTCATCGCGAGCGTTGGGAGACGAAGTCCACGGATGTCAATTCACTGCGTCCGCGCGATTGGCAATGGCTGCGCCAACAACTCAGCGCCACGCCACAGCAACTCCGCGATGCCGGTTTGGAAGGCGCCGCTGAACTGGAAGCCGCCGCCCGCGGGGAGGCGGCTGGAAGCATCGGCAAGGAGATGCAAGGCCGGACCAAAAATCCCGGTGTGTTTCTCATTGAGAAATCTCAGAAAGAGTAGTACATTAAACAAAGCCATGAAACGTATCCTCAACCTACACATGGCCACCATCACGCTGCTCGCCGGCGTCCTGATGGCATCCGCCGCTGATCAGCCACGCACGTTGAAATCCGTGGATAAGTCGCTCGACCAAATCCAGGGAACCGTCAGCGGCGCGCGCAAACTTTCCGCCGCCGAGCTGGCCGCCGCGCGCAAGGCTCTGCTCATCGCCGCGCCCAGCCTCAGCGAAGTGCTCGAAAACCTTGCCAATGAGGCCAAGGGTTTAGAAAAAACCACCGGCAATCTTGCCGATAAAGTGAAGGAAGATCACAACGCCCAAACCGAAAAAGCCAAAGAGTTGGCGCTCCAACAAGAGAAACTCAACGAGCGCGTCGCCCAAATGCAACAAGCCCTCCGCCGCGATGCGAATCAGCAGGACCTCGCCCAAAAAAAAGGCCGCGAACGCGCCCGCGATGCCGATGATGCCGTTGCGATGTTGCAGGCCCCCCCGCGCGACGCCGCGAATGCGCTCGAAGAATCCACCGCCAATCCGAAGCCCAAGGATCAGCAGCAATCGCTTGAGACCGCCGCCAAAGCACAGAAGCAACTCGCCGCCAATTTATCCCAGCTCGCCGAGCATTACCAAAACCTCGAGGAAGGCCGGCCCGAAACCGCCGACACCCGAGCCATCCTGCGTGCGCAGGAAGAGGCACTCGGCATCAAGGAAGCGCTCGATCAACAATTCGCAATGCTCGAGCGCCTGATGGAGCTTGCCAACAAGCCGCCCGCCGAAGCCCTTAAAGATCTCGAAGCCGAGCTGGCCAAAAACCCCGTCATGCGCGAGGAACTCGAAAACATCGCCGAACAATCCCTACAAAACGCCAATCAAGATTTGGAAGCCGCCGCTAAGGAACAACAAGAACTCGCCGAGGCATTAAAAAATCCGCTTCCCAAAGACCCCGCCGCGCCGTTGAACGCCCAGCAACTCGCCGCCGCCGCTGCGCAATTGGCGAAGGAAAAAATCCCGGAAATCAAAAAAGACGCCAAGGACGCCCAAGCCGAAGATGCCCAAGCCCCACTCGATGAAGCCGCCAAAGCCCTCAACCAAGCGGCCACACAAAAGAACGCCGCTGCGATGGAGCAACCCTTAAACGAAGCCGCCGCCCAACTGGAAGCCGCCGCCAAAGAAGCCGCCGAGGCAGTTCAGGCCGCAAACACCCCGGAAGAAAAACAAGCCGCCAGAGATGCACAACAAGCTGCTGAATCCGCCGCCCAACAAGCCGCCCAGATGGCCGAACAAGCCAAAGGTGCCGACGCTGCTGAGCAGCAGGAAAAATCCGCCGAAGCCCAAGCCCTCGCTGCCGCCGCAAAAGCAATGGCCGAACAGCAAGTGCCGCCCATCGAGCAACAAGCCAAACAAGGCAAAGCCAACGCCGAACAGGAATTGGCCGATGCCAAAAAAGCATTGCAAGCTGCCGCCGCCAAAGGCGAGCAAGCCGCCAAGGGAAACGATGAATCCAAAATGGCTGAAATGGCCGAGTCATTAAAAAACGCCGCGCAGGATTTGAACGCCGCCGCCGCCAAAGCCAAACGCGCCGCTGAAAATGCCGCTACTCCCGAGGCCGCACAAGCTGCCAAAGCCGCCCAAAAATCCGCCGCTGACGCCGCGCAAATGGCTCAACAAATGGCCGAACAAGCCGGTGATAATCACCCCCCCAACGCCGAACAAAAAGCCGCCAACAAATCCGCCGAACAAGCGCGCCAACTCGCCGAAGCCGCAAAAGCAATGGCCGAGAAAACCATCCCCCCCATCCAAGAACAAGCCAAAGCCGGTAAAGCCGAAGGGGCAGAAAAACCATTGGAAAAGGCACAGAACTCTTTTGAGCAAGCTGCTGAAAAAGCCCAAGAGGCCGCTGGGAATGCCCAAAATGGCGACAAGTCTGAATCCAAAATGGCCGAAGTCGCGCAGGCCTTAGATGAAGCCGCTCGCGAGTTAAACAACGCTGCGCAGGAAGCCGCCGCTGCCGCGGAGGCATCAGAAAATCCCGCCGAGAAAAAAGCCGCCGAGGCCACTCAAACTGCCGCCGAGGTTGCTGCTCAAAAGGCACAGCAAATGGCCCAGCAAGCGGCAAACCCAAAATTGCAACAACAGGCCGGGCAAACTGAACAATCCCCACGAGCGGAAGCGGCTGACCAGCAAATGGATCTTGCCGAACAAGTGCAGGAAGCCGGCACCAACATCGAACGCGCCGGTCGTCACGAGGAACGCCTCAATAGCGAGCGTGCCGAAGAACTGAAAGAGGTCGGCAAGCAAACACAGGAAATCGCCAACGAACAAGCTGAAGCCGCTAATCAAATCGCTGACCCCGAAGCCCAACCCAAAGCCCAAGCCAACGCTGAAGAAGCTGCTGAAAATTTGGCCGAGCAACAACAAGAACTCGAAGGCGCACTCGAAAAAGAAGGGCCGGATGAAAGCAACAAACCCGGCGAAGGCAACAAACCCGGCGAAGGCAACAAACCCGGCGAAGGCAACAAACCCGGCGAAGGCAACAAACCCGGCGAAGGCAACAAACCCGGCGAAGGCAACAAACCGGGCGAAGGCAACAAACCGGGCGAAGGCAACAAACCGGGCGAAGGCAACAAACCGGGCGAAGGCAACAAACCGGGCGAAGGCAACAAACCGGGCGAAGGCAACAAACCGGGCGAAGGTGGCAAACCGGGCGAAGGTGGCAAACCGGGCGAAGGTGGC